>JAIRLA010000297.1 GCA_031259795.1 Azoarcus sp. | reverse complement strand
CACGGCCTGATTGGCAAGACCGCCATCCACCCCTGCCAAGTGCCGCTCATCCACGACTGCTACCGGGTCCATGCCGACGATCTGGAAATGGCCCGGCAAATCCTGCACCGCAACGCCCCCGCGGTATTCCGCATGCACGACTCGATGTGCGAACCCGCCACGCACCGCAACTGGGCGGAGCGCCTGCACCTGGCCGCGTCATACTACGGACTCCACCACGACAACAACCCGATCCCCACGGCCTGATGGGCCATATCGGGAAAAGGTTCCAGCATTGCGACCGCGAAGCGCCTGCCGCCGCGATAGTCCTCCCACCTCGTCATTGCGAGGAGCGCAGCGACGAGTGGGGGGGATACTCGCAATGACGAGGCGGAGGCTCTCGCAATTACGGCGCGCGGGCGAAGGCGCAGAGCTTGACTGCTTGTTCCCGGCAGCGTTGCGCGATGGCCGGGTCCAGCGCTTTTGTCCAGCGCGGCGGGATGGTTTCCATGCCGTACCATGCTCCCGCCAGGGCGCCGGCGATGGCGCCGGTGGTGTCGGCGTCGCCGCCGCGGTTGACGACGTCGACGAGGCAGTCTTCAAAACTGTTCGTGGCGAAGAATGCCTGGAATACGGCGATCAGTGTGTGGGCGATGTAGCCGCTCGGGTTTTCGTGCCGTTGCGCCGCGCTCCAGGCATATTCTTTGTGCGCGGCTTCCAGCGCGCGGGCGCGCGCCAGGAGTTCCGGCCACGGTCCGCGCGCCAGGGCGGCGTGCAGCAGGTCGATCAGGCAAAGGCCGCCGGCATCGGAGAGGGGGTTGTTGTGGGTGACGTGCGCCTGTGCCTTGAAGGCGGCGATGCCGGCGTCGCCGCGGCCCAGCGTGGCGAGCGCCACCGGGAGGGCGCGCATCACGGCGCCATTGCCGGCGTCGTGTTCCGATTGCGGGGCGGCGGTTTCGCCGGTGGCGCGAAAGCGCAGCAGGTTGCGGCGCACGGTGTTGCCGATGTCGATGGGTTTGCCGCGCATCCAGGCGTCGAAGGCGCGGGCGGCGGCCAGGGCTTCGAGTTTGCCGCCGCCCGCGAGGATGGCTTCTCCCAGCGCGAGCGCCATGCCGGTGTCGTCGGTGACTTGTCCGCGCTTCAGGCGGAGCCAGCCGCCGCCGGTGATTTCCGTGTGCGCGCCGCCGTGACGGGCGAACGCATGGCGGATTTCGCGGGGGGTCAGGAATTCCACCGTCGAGCCCAGCGCGTCGCCGATGGCGAGTCCCAGATAGGCGCCGATCGCCCGGTCTTCCAGGGCGCGGGCCGATGAGGCGGCGGAGACGATTTCCGGGCGCGGCGGGCAGCCGCTGGAGCGCCCGGCGCGGGCGTCCGCCGATGTTCCGCCCGTCAATGTTCCGGTGCAAAGCATTTTGGGTAGTCCGTGCATTCGCCGCAGGATGGCGCCGGGCAGATGTAGATGTTTTCACGGGCGCAGTAACTGCGATAAAGGAATTTTTTCCATTTCATGTCGCCGATGTTCGTCCGGGCAAAGACGGGGAAGGCGTTGAACAGCAGTCTGGAAAGTTCGTCGCGGCTGGCGAGTCCCAGGTCGCGCCATAAATGCTCTTTCCCGGCGCAGGCGCTGACGACGATCCTGGCGAGCCAGACTTCGGAGGCGAAATATCCGGCGCGTTCCGCGAGCAGGAGCGCGATCAGATCCGCGCCCTCCGGCAGCGTTTCTCCTTCTTCCCGGCCGGGCAGGGGAAATACGGGGCCGGAGAAATAGTCGCGCCAGAGCCGGGCATATTCATCCGGCGCGAGTCCGAGGCGGGCGGGCAGGATGCCTTCGCCGCCAAAGCGGCCCGCCAGCAGGCTCGCCAGGATTGGACGATTGGGGTCGCGCGCGGCGATGGCCGCCGCCGGGCGGTCGAGCAGCCGGGCCTGGATCAGCGCGTGATGCGAAGAAGTGTTCGCAATGTCCATGATTGCCGGTCAATCCCCATGACGGTTGCGACTCCGGGGCTTTTCGCCTGTTTTTTCAGGCGCGTTTCTGTTCCTGTTCCCAGCCGCGCGCGGGCGCGGCGGGAGCGGCGTCCGCCCTGTGCATTTCGCGGTAGACGGCCATGAGCGCATCTTCGATCGGTTCCATGGCGTGTTCGCCGTTCGGGGCGATGCCCGCCGCTTCCAGCCGCCCCCACGGCTCGAAACCGATCCGCGAACAAAGCACCGCCGCGCAGCCTTCCAGGGCGGCGATCGTGCGCGCCAGAACGGATTCGGCGGAACGCGCCGTCGCGCTTGCGCTTTTACCCTCACGCTCATCGCTCTCATCGCCACAGGCGCTGGCGCCCATGCAATAGAGATCGGTCTTGCGGCGGCCGATGAAACGCGCGCCCGCGGCGGATACTTCATAGAGCAGGAATTCGCGGGCATGGCCGAAATGCTGGTTGACCAGGTTTTGCCCGGTGGACGCGACCGCCATCAATACCGGACGGCTGGCGGGCGCGGGCGACGCTTTCGCGCCGGAGGACGCGGCGCGGCCCGTCCGCAGCCGGTCGACGATACCGGCGCGCACCTCCAGCCGCCTCGCCATCGCGGCCTCGTAGTCGATCTCCATGGCGTCGATCTTGTCCATGGTGAATTCGGCGCCGCGATCTTCGCCCAGCATGCCCACCGCGTCGGCGCGGCATTGCCGGCAATGCCGCATCATCGTCATGTCTCCGGCGCATTCGTCCCGCAAGGCCCGCAATTCCGCCGCCGTCGGGCCGCGCTGCCCCGTGAGGCCGAAATGGGCGCCGTGCCCGGCATCGGCGATGAGCGGCATGATGTTGTGCAGGAACGCGCCCTTCGCCCTGACCACTCTGGAGACTTCCCGCAGGTGCGCATCGTTGATGCCCGGAATCATCACTGAATTCACTTTCACCAGGATGCCGCGCGCGACCAGCATCTCCAGTCCTTTCTGCTGCTGCTCGATCAGGATCGCCGCCGCCTCCGGCCCATGGACGCGGCGGCGGTTCCAGTAAATCCATGGATAGATGCGCGCGCCGATTGCAGGATCGAGACAGTTGATGGTGATCGTCACATGGTCGATGTTGTGGCGCGCGATCTCATCGGCGCAGGCGGGAAGGGCAAGCCCGTTGGTCGACAGGCACAGCCTGATGTCCGGCGCTTTTTCGGCGAGCAGCCGGAACGTCTCGAAGGTGCGCGCCGGATTGGCGAGCGCATCGCCCGGCCCGGCGATGCCCAGCACCGTCATCTGCGGAATGACCGCCGCGACCGCCAGCGCTTTCTTGACCGCCTGCGCGGGGGAGAGCACTTCGGAGGTCACGCCGGGGCGCGACTCATTGGCGCAGTCGTACTTGCGGTTGCAGTAGTTGCACTGGATATTGCAGGCCGGCGCGACCGCCGCGTGCATGCGGGCGAAATAGTGATGCGCCTGTTCCGAATAGCAGGGATGATCCTGTACCCGGGCGCGAATGTGATCCGGCAGATGGGCGAGCGTATCGGGGGCGGAAGCGCGGCTGCCGGCGGAACAGCCGCCGGAAGCGCCGGGGACGGCGCGGATGACGGGCAACTCCATGGCGGGGACTCCTTTGTGTTTGTATTGATCGCAAAGGGGAATGAGCAATCGCCGTGCCAAGGAATAAACCGCGTTGAAACAATGATTTGCCCGGTATTCAACACACGCCGCCAGACAAGAAGCGCACGATTTTGTCGCAAGCGCGACAAAGCGGAACAATAACGGGCATAGATTGAAGTCGAGTGGGTTGCAACGGGAGAAACGGATTTGCGCCAGACGACGACACGCGGCGCATCTGCCTGAATGCGGAATGTGTCTGCCGGAATGCGAGGCGTGTCTGCCAGAACGCGGGGCGCGTTTACCAGAACGCGGAGCGCGTTTACCAGAACGCGGAGCGCGTTTACCAGAACGCGGGGCGCGTTTACCCGAACGCGGGGCGCGTTTACCAGAACGCGGGGCGCGTTTACCAGAACGCGGAGTGCGTTTACCAGAACGCGGAGCGCGTTTACCAGAACGCGGGGCGTGTCTACCAGAACGCGGGGCGTGGTTTCCAGACAACAGACCGCGGCGAAGCGCCGCACGCTCCGCTTCGTCAGTACGATGGATACGCCCCTCCCCCGCAAGCCATAGGCATCTACACAATCGGCGGTTTCGGCCCGTAATCAGGTGACGGCGGCGGAGAGTCAACAGCGCCGCTTCGCTCCTCGCAATGACGAGTTCTTTCAATGAATTCCCCTCCCCCGCACGCGGGGGAGGGTCAGAGAGAGGGCGCTCTTCCACGCGGAGCGAAGCGACGCTGATTGAAAAGGGGACGGAGTACCGGCAAGGCGCTCGTCGCCGCGACAGCCCTCCCCCCTCGTCATTGCGAGGAGCGCAGCGACGTGGCAATCCAGTTCCTTCCATGCGGAGCGCAGCGACGCTGGATAAAAAAGGGAACGCCTGTCCACTCCCCGCCGCAAAGAAAACAGCGTCGCTGCGCTCCGCAGGGTTGGCCCCCCGCTCCCGGACCCTCTCCCCCCTGCGGGGGGCGCGGGGAATCCGTTGGGCATGGGGAATTCTTTGGTCAGACTCGTCATTGCGAGGCGCGCAGCGCCGTGGCAATCCATGCGGCGGTTCGAGGCGGGCCTATTGGAATGGATTCCAGGGCGGTTCCGATCGCGCGGGCGGCCATGGGATGGCATACGACTGGAGAAACGGCCAACCCGGCGCGGGAATGAATCGGCATAAGAACTTATTCCGCATTTTACCGGACACATTCCGGCATCAGCGCGCGGCGATGCTCCGCGCCTCGAACCCCACCACGCGGCGCTGTTCGCGGCTGAACTCCACGCCGATCAGGTGAATGGGCTGCCCGGCGATCCGGTATTTGTCCGCGTAGCCCCTGTCCACGATCTGTTGCAGCGCCCTCCCCTCCGGCTCAATCTCCACCACCTTGAACTCGAACAGATACACCTGCCCATTGAAGCGCAGCGCCATGTCCAGCCGTCCGGCGTAGCTGGCCTCTTCCGGCACGATGTCCAGCCCGAGCGCGGCGAAGTAGGCGTAGAACACGCTGGCGTAGTAGCCCTCGTAGTTTGCAATCGGGTTCCTGCGGCGCCAGTCGGCGGGGATGCCCGCGAAGAAAGCGGTGAAAAGCGCTTCCATGCCGGTGAAATCGTTGGCCAGCAACAGGTCGTACAGCCGCGTGGAACGCACGACGGTTGGCCCGGGTTCCGGCGAATAGTGGCGCAGCAGCGCTTCGGTCAGGCTGGCGCGCACTTCCAGATTAGGATAACGCAGCCGGTAGCGCGGCATTCCGCCGACGCGCCGCACCGAAGCGATGGTCAGGTAGCCGGTCTGGAACAACAGCGCCTCAGTGGAAATATTGCCGATCTCGAAGGCCGACAGCAGCGCCTCATTGGCTTCCAGCCGTTCGATTCCGGGCAGGAAGACGCGCCGCTCGGTGAGCATGTCGATCAGGAAGGCCGGGCTGCCGGTCTCGAACCAATAGGCGCGGAAATCGCGGTTGGCGAACAGCAACAGCAGGTCGAAGGGGTTGTAGACCGCTTCGCCGCCCCAGTTGTAGCCGTTGTACCAAAGGCGGATCTGCCCGCGATCCAACCCTTCGAGTTCGGAAGCGAACACCGTGTCGACATCCGTGTCGGTGTAGCCGCAAATGGCGGAAAAAGGCGGCGACACGGTAATGTCGAACAGATTGTTCAGCCCGGAGAACAGGTTCACCTTGTTGAATTTGGAGACGCCGGTGAGCAGCGCGAAGCGGATGTGCGCGTCCTGTCCCTTGATGACTGAATACAGGTTGCGCAGACCGTCGCGCATCTCGCGGGCAACGTCCGGATGCGCGAGGTTGTCCAGGATGGGCTTGTCGTATTCGTCGACGAGAATGACAACGCGCTGGCCAGACCGGGCTTCCGCCGCCTGGATCAGGGCAATGAAACGGTCGGGAATCCCGCCTTTGCCTTTCGGCGTTTCCAGGCGGCGTTCGTTTTCGGCCAGGATATTCTGGATGCGGGCATCCAGCCCTGCCCGGCTTTCCATGACGCCTTCGGCAAAGCTGATGCGGATGACCGGGTATTTGACCGTCCAGTCCCATTTGCCGTGGCAATGCAGCCCCCGGAACAACGGTTCGTTGCCCGCGAACAGTTCGGCCAGGGTGTCGATGAACAGGCTCTTGCCGAAACGGCGCGGGCGCGAGAGGAAGTAATGCGTACCTTCGTCGATCAGGCGCAAGGCGAACGGCGTCTTGTCGACGTAGTAATACTCGTCTTTTTCCCGGATCTTGGCGAAAGTCTGGATGCCGATGGGCAGTTTCTTGCGGGTCATCGCGGCGGGTCGGCGGGCTGCTGGAGAGCTGATTGTACGGCCTGTTTCCGCGTGAAAACAGGTTCGGCCCGTTTGGGAGCCGATCCCCGATGCCTGATTCCCGCCCCCTGATGCTGGACGATGAGCGGCCGCTGGGCGAGAATCGGGGATTATTTTCTTCCCGATCCGGCGATGAAGCTGCGTTTTACCAAAATGCATGGGCTGGGCAACGATTTCGTGGTCATCGACGCCACGCGCGCGCCCGTGGACTTGAATCCGGCGCGCGTGCGCGCGCTCGCCGATCGCCACTTCGGCATCGGTTGCGATCAATTGCTGGTGGTCGAGCCGCCGACCCGCGCCGATGCCGATTTCCGCTACCGCATTTTCAACGCCGATGGCGGCGAGGTGGAGCAGTGCGGCAACGGCGCGCGCTGTTTCGCGCGCTTCGTGTA
This sequence comes from Azoarcus sp., assembly GCA_031259795.1. Classification (GTDB taxonomy): domain Bacteria; phylum Pseudomonadota; class Gammaproteobacteria; order Burkholderiales; family Rhodocyclaceae; genus WRNU01. The sequence goes on along the minus strand of JAIRLA010000297.1, from coordinate 11,713 downwards.
CGACAAGGGACTCACCGACAAGCGCACGATCCGGGTCGAAACCCGCGCCGGCATCATCGCGCCGACGCTCACCGGCGATGGCTTGGTCACGGTCGACATGGGCGCGCCGGTGTTCGATCCGGCGCGCATTCCGTTCGCGTCCCGTTCGGACGCCGTCGTCCAGCCGCTCGATGTCGATGGACAAACGGTGGCGATCACGGCGTTGTCGATGGGCAACCCGCACGCGGTGCAGGTCGTGGCCGATGTCGCGGGCGCGCCAGTGGCGGCGCTGGGGGCGCGGCTCGCTTCGCATCCGGATTTTCCGGCGCGGGTCAATGCCGGTTTTGCCGAGGTGGTCGATGCGCACCATATCCGCTTGCGGGTGTACGAGCGCGGGGCGGGCGAGACGCTTGCCTGCGGTACCGGCGCGTGCGCGGCGGCGGTCGCGGTCATCTTGCGCGGCCTCGCCAGTTCGCCTGTGCGCGTCGATACCCGTGGCGGCAGACTCGATATCGCCTGGGCCGGGCCGGGCGGGCCGGTATTGATGACCGGCCCGGCGGTGACGGTGTTCGAGGGCGAAATCTCATTGCAATGACACAGGCCCGGCCTGGTTTCGCGGCCTGGAAAAACTTTTCCCACGCACTCATGATGACTACGAAAATGCCCCTACCGGAAAATGGCGCGATGAGCGCCGAAGACGTCGTGCGCTACTTGCGCGCGCATCCCGATTTCCTTTCCGAGCACAGCGAATTGCTGACCGTGCTCACCGTGCCGCATCCGCGCCACGGGAAGGCGATTTCCCTCACCGAGCGTCAACTCCACGCCCTGCGCGGCAAGATCCAGCAACTGGAGCAGAAACTTGCCGAATTGATCCGGTTCGGCGAGCAAAACGACGATATCAGCGAGAAAGTGCAGCGTCTCGCCGTAGCGCTGCTCGAAGCGAATGGTTACGACGGCATGCTCCGCGCCCTCTTCGCCAGCATGCAGGAAGACTTTTCCGTGCCGCATGTGGCCTTGCGCCTCTGGAACAGCGTGCTGGCGCGCGAAGGAAACGAGTTCTCGCCGGTGAGCGAGGGGGTGCGTCTTTTCGCCGCTGACATGCGCCGGCCTTATTGCGGCGCGCCGGGCAATATCGAGGTGCTGGGCTGGTTCGGTGAAATGGCGCCCCATATCCGTTCGGTGGCGTTGATGCCGCTGCGGCGGAATACGCGGACGGTAGGCATGCTCGCGCTGGGAAGCGAGGAGAGCGAGCGTTTCTACGGCGAAATGGGCACGCTCTATCTCGAACGCATCAGCGCATTGGCATCGTCGGCGCTGCTTGGCGAGATCGGCTGAGAATGGACGCGGATGCCGCTCTCCCGCCGTGGGCCGAGGCGTATCTGGACTGGCTGGCGACGCAGCGGCGGGCGGCGGCGCTCACACTGGAGAGCTACCGGCGCGATTTGCTGCGCCTGGCCGGGTTCGCCGGGACGCGCAGGCCGGAAGAACTGGATGCGCAGGACATCCGCCGTTTCACCGTCCGCCTGCATGGCGAGGGTCTCTCCGGACGCTCGATCGCGCGCACGCTGTCGGCCTGGCGCGGCCTTTACCGCTGGTTGATCCGCCGCCATGGCCTGCGCGGCAATCCCGTCGCCGGTATCCGCGCGCCCCGCTCGCCCGTCTTGCTACCCAAGGCGCTGTCGGTGGAACAGGCCGCCGCGCTGCTCGAAGCGCCATCCGAATCCGTGCTGGAGGTGCGCGATCACGCCATGTTCGAGCTTTTCTACTCTTCCGGATTGCGGCTGGCGGAACTGGCCTGTCTCGACCTCGACAGCGGCAGCGAGAACGGTTGGGTCGATGTCGCCAGCGCCATGGTCACGGTGCATGGCAAGCGCAAGCGCAAGCGCACGGTGCCGGTGGGCCAGCCGGCGCTCACGGCGCTCGCGGCCTGGCTGGACGTGCGCGCGCAATTGCCTTCCCGCGGCGAGCGCGCGTTATTCATCACCCGCAATGGACGGCGCATGAGCACGGGCGCGATCCGCGGACGCCTGACGCGCTGGACGCGGGAGGCCGGGCTTGGCGTGCACGTGCATCCGCACATGCTCCGGCACAGTTTCGCCAGCCACTTGTTGCAATCTTCCGGCGATCTGCGCGCGGTGCAAGAACTTCTCGGCCACGCCAGCATCCGTTCGACGCAAGTGTACACACACCTCGACTTCCAGCATTTGACGCGGGTCTACGAGGCCGCGCATCCCCGGGCGCGGAAATAATCTAACAAGCAACCGCAACGGCCCATTTCGCAATCTTCTTCTTCCTCCATGGCGCAACTTCATCTTCATCCCGGCAAGGAACGTTCCGTCCTGCGCCGTCATCCCTGGATTTTCGCCGGTTCGGCGGCGCGGCTCGAAGGGCGGGCGCGGCGCGGCGACACGGTCGAGGTCGTGGCCGCCGACGGGCGCATGCTGGCGCGGGCGGCATGGTCGCCGGAGTCGAAAATCCGCGCGCGCGTGTGGAGTTTCGATGCCGCCGAAAATGTCGATCATGCTTTTTTCAAGCGGCGGATCGCGCGGGCCGTGGCATGGCGGGCATCGTTTCCGGGGCTGGCGGAACAAGAAGGAATACGCCTCATCCATGGCGAAGCCGACGGGCTGCCGGGGGTGATCGCCGACCGTTACGGCGCCGTGGTCGTGATCCAGTTGACCAGCGCCGGAGCCGAAAAATGGCGCGAGGCGATCGTCGCCGCGCTGGTACAGGTCACGGCTTGCGCGGCGATCTACGAACGCTCGGATTCCGAAGTCAGGAAGCTCGAAGGTCTGGAGCCGGTCAGCGGATGCGCATGGGGGGCGCTGCCCGCCGCGCCCCTGCTGATCGAGGAAAACGGGGTGCGCATGGAAGTCGATGTGGTCGCGGGCCACAAAACCGGCTTTTATCTCGATCAGCGCGATAACCGTCTGCTGACCGGCGCCCTGGCGCGCGGGCGGCGGGTGCTGAATTGTTTCTGCTATACCGGCGGCTTTTCGTTGCAGGCGCTGGCGGGCGGCGCGGCGAGCGTGCTGTCGATCGACTCCTCCGGCCCGGCGCTGGCGATCGCGGCGCGCAATCTCGCCCACAATCCGCAACTCGACGCGAGCCGCGCGCGCTGGTGCGAGGACGATGTATTTGCCGCCCTGCGCGCGCTACGGGAGGCGGGCGAAAGTTTCGATCTGATCGTGCTCGATCCGCCCAAGTTCGCCCCTTCCGCCGCCCACGCGGCGCGGGCGGCGCGCGCTTACAAAGACATCAACCTGTGCGCCTTCCGGCTGCTCGCGCCCGCCGGCATATTGATGACGTATTCCTGCTCGGGCGGCATCGGCGCGGAGATGTTCCAGAAAATCGTCGCCGGAGCGGCAAGCGATGCCGGTGTCGATGCTTGTATCCTGCACCGCCTCACGGCGGCGGCCGATCACCCGGTAGGACTGGCCGCGCCCGAGGGCGAGTATCTCAAGGGGCTGGTGTTGCGGGCCGGCTGACAGGGATGGCGGCGGGCGCGGCAAGAACAACCGGCTCGGAGAGCGCGACCGCCAGGGCCATCAGTCCCACGGCGAGCGCGGCCAGGGCGAAATACAGTTTTTGCATGGCGGGGCCGGGCGGGCGGCGCGGGGTGATGTAGTAATTGCCGCGCAAGAAGATGGCGCCCATCCCCGCCATTGCGAGCAGGCCCGCGCCGAGCGCGCGGCTGGCGGCGGCGCCGAACTGGCGGCCAAGCGCCGGGTCGAGGCGATCGGGCATGAAAAACGCCGGGCCATGGATGAGCAGATAAAGCCCGCCGAGAACGCACAGCGCCAACATCAGTACCAGGAATCCGCGCACCATGGCGGCATGGCTCACGAGGGGAACAAGTCGCCTCCGGATGCGGGAGACGCCAGGCCGAAATGGCGCCGGATCGTGTGCGAGGCCACCCGGCCGCGCGGAGTGCGTTGCAGATAACCCTGCTGGATCAGATAGGGTTCGATGACATCTTCGATGGTATCGGGGGATTCGCCGATCGCGGCGGCGAGGTTATCCAGCCCCACCGGGCCGCCGCTGAATTTTTCCAGCATCGCGCCGAGCAGCTTGCGATCCATGAGATCGAGTCCAAGCGCATCGACATCGAGCATCCGCAGCGCGGCGTCGGCGACCTCGCGGCCCACGCGACCATTGGCGCGGACTTCGGCGTAATCCCGCACCCGGCGCAACAGGCGGTTGGCGATCCTTGGCGTACCGCGCGCGCGACGGGCGATCTCCAACGCGCCGGTTTCGTCGATTTCCATGCCCAGCAGGCGCGCCGAGCGCGCGACGATGACGGTCAACTCCTGTGGCGTGTAGAACTCCAGGCGCGACACGATGCCGAAACGGTCGCGCAGGGGATTGGTGAGCATGCCGGCGCGGGTGGTCGCGCCGATGAGGGTGAAGGGCGGCAGGTCGAGTTTGACCGAACGCGCCGCCGGCCCTTCGCCGATCATGATGTCGATCTGGAAATCTTCGAGCGCCGGGTAGAGGATTTCTTCCACCACCGGCGAGAGACGGTGGATTTCGTCGATGAAAAGGACGTCATGCGCATCGAGATTGGTGAGCAGCGCCGCCAGATCGCCGGCGCGCTCCAGTACCGGCCCCGAGGTCTGGCGCAGATTGACGCCCATTTCGGCGGCGATGATATGGGCGAGCGTGGTCTTGCCCAAGCCGGGCGGGCCGAAAAGCAGCACATGATCGAGCGCTTCCCGGCGCGCGCGCGCGGCGGTGATGAAAATTTCGAGTTGTTCGCGCGCCTTGGCCTGTCCAATGTATTCGGCCAGCCGCCGGGGGCGCAGGGCGCGCTCGATGGCATCTTCCCGCCGGTCGGCCACGGCGGGGGCGACGAGGCGGCTGTCTTCGGCCTGGAGGATATCGGTTTCTATCATGAGGCGAAGTGTAGCCGATGGCTCGTTCCGGCAATGCGGGAATACGGTGAAAGAAATCGGCGGAAGAAATGCGGCGCGAAAAAAACGGGGAGCCGAAACTCCCCGTCCGGATGGCGATGACCGCCCTGATTGCGAAGCCGGTCAGGCGCGGCGGCGACGGCGGCGCAACGCGCTCAATCCCGCCAGGCCGATACCGAACAAGGCCAGCGCGCCAGGCTCGGGAACATCGCCGCCTTGGTAGGGGGGAGGCGAGACCGTTCCCCCCCGGATCGAAAACGCGAACTGTACGGTCGTGTGATCCTTTTCCGGCGTCAGGAAACCGACGCAGGGCGTGGGGGCGTGCGCCGCGCTGCATGCGGCGTCGCTGATCGGGTTGATGAGCGAGGGATCATCGAAATAGCTGAACGTGTAAGTCACGCCGTCGTATTCGAACGAGCCGTTGATCGGACTGTAGGCGATGGCGAAAACGTCATCGCATATCGACTGGCTGCTCGGAACGCAATTGTGGTTCGTGTTCGCCGATTCGAGAAAATACACGTTGAAGGATGTCGTGATCGTGTGCGCCGTCACGGAAGCGTTATCGGAAGGGCGCAACGTGATTGTCGATACCAGTTGCGCCGTGCCGAGGGAGGTGAAGCCGGAGGAAATAGTGTTGTTGTAGTGCGTGAAGATATTCACCGGCACCGCGCCCGGCTTCGTATTGGGGTCGGCGTGGGTGGCGATGGCGCCGGTAGCGGGGGTTTTGGTGATTTCCAGGCCGCTGCTCGCAAGACTCTGCGGCTGGTTGACGTCGTGGTAATCCCCGCCGCTGTAACCCCAACTGAGCGAACGCGCATCGCTGGACAGCGTGACGCCCGCGCCGTTCGGGCTGGGATTGGCCCAGTGCAGGTCGAGCACATAGTCCCACGAGTCGACGAAAGCCGCGTTCGACGCGGATGCCGCCAACGCCAGCAGGCCGCCAATGGCGAATCCGCGGATCGTTCTGATATTCATGGCATGTCCTTTGCAAAAAAGCGGGGAGCGATTCAAGATTCAATTTTCACGAAGACATCAAGCACGAATCGCGCCAAGCCATACAACGATGATTTATTTGCAAAAAATGATTATATCCAGGATACATGTAAAGAAAATCGACATTTCACCCTTTCGACAATTGCTTGAGCGCCTGCCGGATGCCGGCGGCGATCTCCACGTCCCCGGGCAGATCCTTCATCGCGCCGCGCGCTTCGCGTTCGCTGTAACCGAGGGCGAGCAGGGCGTTGAGAATATCGCCGAACACATCGGCGGCGGGCGCGCCGGGGCGGGACGGAGGGAGGGATGCCGCGCCGCGCGGGGGCGCTTCGAGCTTGCCGCGCAATTCCAGCAGCAAGCGTTCGGCGGTCTTCTTGCCGATGCCGGGGATTTTCACCAGACGCCCGCTTTCCTGGAGCGCGACGGCCTGGGCCAGTTCGCCGGTCGACAGCCCGGAGAGCACCGCCAACGCCATGCGCGCGCCGACGCCGGAGATTTTGAGCAACTGGCGGAAAGTGGCGCGTTCCTCGTTCGTGGCGAAACCATAAAGGAAATGGCCGTCCTCGCGCACGAGGAAATGGGTATGAAGACACACTTTCTCGCCACAGGCGGGCAGATCGTAGAACGTGCTCATCGGCACGTCGAGTTCGTAGCCGACGCCGCCCGCGTCGATGAGGATCTGCGGCGGATTTTTTTCCAGCAGGATGCCGGACAGGCGTCCGATCATGCGTGTTTCTCCTTTTTCTCTTTCACCGGGCGGCGGCCCAGGCGAGGGCGGCGGCGATGAGCATGCCGTGCACATTGGCGGCGAGAATGGTGCGGACGATCGCCGGACGCAGGGCGGCGGGATTCCCGGCGTGTTCGATCAGGTCGCGTCCGGCGGTGAGGGTGAGCACGACCGTGAAAGCGGCAAATCCTGTTTTCTGCGGCAGGATGTTTTCTCCAATCATGACGATCAGCCAGCCATGGGCGGCGATGCCGATCAACAGATAGCCCCACTTCGCGGCCTCCACGCCCAGGCGCACAACCAATGTGCGTTTGCCGGAAGCATCGTCGCCGGCGCGATCGGGAAACTGGTTGATGTAAAGAACATCGACAACCAGCAGGGCGAAAGAAAGACCGGCGGCCACGGGCTGGAAACTGAATGTGCCGCGCAGTGCGTAATCGCTGCCGACCGTCACCAGCAACCAGCCCGCGGCGATGGCGATCTCGCCCAAGCCTCGCCTGACCAGCGCCAGCGGCGGCGCGGTATAGGCCCAGCCGAAAAAAAGCCCGGCCGCGCCGATGAGAAGAAGCCCCGGCCCGCTCATCCACGCCAGCCACAATCCGGGCGGAATCACCAGTGCGAGCAGGACATAGCCGAAAATGCCGGCATTGCGCGCGCTCAATACTCCGTTCTGGATGAAACGGCTGCCGCCGGTAAAGGGGAAAAGCCGCTCATGATTGGCGGCGTCCGCGCCGCTGCGGGCGTCATGATAATCGTTGATGACATTGACGCCGGCATGGGCGACGAGGGCGAACAGCACGACGAGCAGCGCCCGCGGAAGATCGAACGCCGCGCCGCCGAGACAAGCGCTTGCCAGTCCGATGAGACTGCCCGTCAGGGTGACGGACAGGAAAGCCGGGCGAGTGGCGGCGAAATAACGGGCGACGGGGCCGCGAAAGCGGCCTGGAACGGGTTCGGCGGGATGGGGACGGGGAACAATGGCAGGATCGGAAAGCATATGAAATTTGCGATTCCCGTGGGAAGCGATACGCCGTGAATCCGGAAGACCGCCCAGGAAAAAGACATCCAGCATGTGAACGGTATTTCCCGGGGGATGCGGAAAATCTCCGCGGGCCGTAGCCGCGCAGGAGGCTTATTGTGCCGCACATCATGATGAGGGGTAAAGCGCGCGGCGGGCGCGTTTCACAATATTGCTTGGTCACATGCGCACGGTCATGGAAGAATGCCCCCTGTCTGTTTTCTCTCCCGGAGCCTGTCCCATGCCGATCCTCGACGATCCCGACCTGTTGCGCGACCGCTGCCTCGTGGGCGGACAATGGCTGGATGCCGCGCGCCGCATCGAAATCGCCAACCCCGCCACTGGCGAACCTCTTGCCAGCGTGCCCGCCCTGGGCGAAACGGAAACGCGCGCGGCCATCGCCGCCGCCGCGGACGCCTGGCCCGCCTGGCGGGCGCGTCCCGCCCGCGAGCGCGCGGCGGTATTGCGGAACTGGTTCGAGCACATCGTGCGCCACCGGGAAGACCTCGCCCGCATCATGACCGCCGAACAAGGCAAGCCGCTTGCCGAAGCGCGGGGCGAGATCGCCTATGCCGCCTCCTTCATCGAATGGTTCGCCGAGGAAGGCAAGCGCGCCTACGGCGACATCATCCCCGCTCCGCTCGCGGGACAGCGCATCGTGGTGACGCGCGAGCCGGTCGGCGTGTGCGCGGCGATCACGCCGTGGAATTTCCCGGCGGCGATGATTACGCGCAAAGCCGCCCCGGCGCTGGCGGCGGGTTGTCCCATGGTGGTAAAACCCGCGTCGAAAACACCGCTCACCGCGCTGGCGCTGGCGGCGCTGGGCGAGCGCGCCGGCATCCCGCCGGGAGTACTGTCGGTCGTGACCGGCCCGGCGGGCGAGATCGGCGCGGCGCTCGCCGCCGATCCCCGCGTGCGCAAACTCAGCTTCACCGGCTCGACCGAAGTCGGACGGATACTGATGGCGCAGGCGGCGTCGACGATCAAGAAAATATCGCTGGAACTGGGCGGCAACGCGCCTTTCATCGTCTTCGACGACGCCGATCTCGATGCCGCGATCGAAGGCGCGCTGGCTTCCAAATATCGCAACGCGGGACAAACCTGCGTCTGTGCCAACCGCTTCTACATCCATGACAAAGTGTACGACGCCTTCGCCGCCCGGCTGGCGCGCGCGGTCGAAACGCTCAAAGTGGGAAACGGCGCCGAAACCGACGTGACCATCGGGCCATTGATCGACGAAAGCGCGGTCGCCAAAGTCGAAGCCCACATCGCCGATGCCGTCGCGCACGGCGCGCGCATCCTCACCGGCGGGGCGCGGCATGCGCTCGGGCGCACCTTTTTCACGCCCACGGTGATCGCCGACGCCAACGCGGCGATGGCGGTGGCGCGCGAAGAAACCTTCGGCCCGCTCGCGCCCCTGTTCCGCTTCCACACGGAGGACGAAGTCGTGGCGCTGGCCAACGACACCGAATACGGTCTGGCGAGCTACTTCTACGCGCGCGATCTGGGGCGCGTGTGGCGGGTGGCCGAACGTCTGGAATATGGTATGGTGGGCGTCAATACCGGCATGATCTCGAACGAAGTCGCGCCCTTTGGCGGCGTCAAACAATCCGGCATTGGCCGCGAAGGCTCGCGTTACGGCATCGAGGAATACCTGGCGATCAAATACATCAACATGAGCGGCATCTGAACCTTTCCGTGGAGAAACAAATGAAACCAATGAAACAAATGCTTCGGGCTGTTTTACTGTTTTTCGTCCTTCTGGGCGGCGCGCCGGCCTTCGCACAATCAGCGGTATGGAAAATCAGCCATGGCGATAACGTAATGTATCTTGCCGGCAGTTGGCATCTATTGAGACCAACCGATTATCCGTTGCCCAAGGAATTCGACATGGCGTTTGAAAGAGCGGAAGCCGTGGCGTTTGAAACCAATCTGGACATGCTCAACCTGAAAGCCATGACATATATGCAGCACTTTTATCTTCCGCCCGGCAAGACACTGAAGACGGAGCTGCGCCCCGACGTCTATGAACGCCTGGCGCGGGAAAGCGCCGCGATTGGCGCGCGGCTGGAAGACTTCCAGCAATTCAAGCCGGCATGGGCGATCATGTTCCTCGAAGTCAAGCTGCTTGAAAATCTGGGTTTCGTAAAACCGGGGGTTGACTTCCACTATTACGCCCTCGCCAAAAAAGCCGGTAAAAGGCGTTTGTTCATGGAAAGCGTCGAGACCCAGCTGACGATATTCGATGATATCGACCCAAATGAAATTGCGGAAGCATCCATGGGAGAGTTCGATCAATACACGCGCCTGAACGAATACGTCGATGAATGGAAACTCGGCAAGCTCGAAGGCACGGAAGAGTTGGTAGAACAAACCCGGCTGAAATCGCCCGCCTTCTACAACCGCCTGTTCACCAAAAGAAACCATGCCTGGCTCCCCAGACTGGAGCGCTTCCTGAAAACAAAAAGAACCGAATTCGTGATCGTGGGTTTTGGACACCTCATCGGCAAGGACGGTTTACTGCATCTCCTGCGCGGCAAAGGCTACAAAGTGGAGCAGCTCAAATGACGCATGGCGGAACCGGGAAGCCCAAGAATCCCCCGCGATGCTCGTCATATCGCCAACGTTCTTGGGCATATCGCTAGCGTTCTTGGGCGTGCTGATCAGCGTCGCGTCGCTTCGCTCCGTATGGAAAGAACTGGATTGCCACGTCGCTTCGCTCCTCGCAATGACGAGGTGGGGGGGCTTTTGCAATGACGAGGTGGGGAGGCTTTTGCAATGGCGAGTTCTTTCGATGGACACTTCCCTCCCCCGCAAGCGGGGGAGGGAAGGTCCATCGCACGAAAGGAATCCATCGGAAGAACTCGTCATTGCGAGGAGCGCAGCGACGTGGCAATCCAGCGCGTTCCACCCGGCGCGCAGCGCCGCTGAATAAAAAAGGGGAAAAAGGAACGAAACGCCCGTCCATCCCCACCGCCAAGAAATCAGCGTCGCTACGCTCCGCATGGTACGAAACCCTCTCCCGGCCTGCGGCCACCCTCTCGCCCGCCAAGCGGGGGAGGGAAGGTCCATCGGACGGGGGGAATCCATCGGAGGAACTCGCCATTCCGAAAGCCCCCCTCTCTCGCCATTGCAAAAGCCTCCCTTCTCGTCATTGCGAGGAGCGAAGCGACGCGGCAATCCAGTTCCTTCCTTGCGGAGCGTAGCGACGCTGATTTCCCTGCGGCGGAGAATGGACACAGGCATCCCGCCCCTCTCCCCCCTTTTTATCCAGCGGCGCTGCGCGCCGGTTGGAACGCGCTGGATTGCCACGTCGCTGCGCTCCTCGCAATGACGAAGAGGGAGCGGCTTTCGTAATGACGAGAGCGGGAGGGCTTTCGCGTTGCCTTGGCATCAGGTAGTCAGAAGAAGAAGTTGGGGCAGAGGGAGCAGGCGCATCCTGTTCTTGGCCGCGACGGCCAGCGCCGGGAATCTCGGGAAAAGTGAGTAAAAGTGTTTGACAAGCGGTGGATCGAAGCTATAATGCCGAGCTTCATGTTTGGAGGGGTTACCCAAGCGGTCAACGGGTCCGGACTGTAAATCCGGCGGCACAGCCTTCGAAGGTTCGAATCCTTCCCCCTCCACCAGCCGGTCAGGTGGAATAAAGTGGGGCGGCGGAGCGGCTGGATCGCCTGATGGCGGGCTGGTTGATGATGGTTCCCGGGCAGGGCGGGTGTAGCTCAATGGTAGAGCAGAAGCCTTCCAAGCTTATGACGAGGGTTCGATTCCCTTCACCCGCTCCAGTGGTTGCAGGTTTCGAGCGCCCATGTAGCTCAGTGGTAGAGCACTCCCTTGGTAAGGGAGAGGCCACGTGTTCAATCCACGTCATGGGCACCATTATGGGTTTGTGTTGGTCGGGGATGGCGGCGCGGCAGGCGCCAGCCCGTGTTTTCTGGTTCTGTTAAAAGGTGTCGATATGGCTAAGGGTAAGTTCGAACGCACGAAGCCTCACGTGAACGTGGGGACAATCGGTCACGTTGACCACGGCAAGACCACGCTGACGGCGGCGATCACGACGATCCTGTCGAAGAAGTTCGGCGGCGA
>JAIRLA010000292.1 GCA_031259795.1 Azoarcus sp. | reverse complement strand
GGCGTAGCCGGGCCGCAGGATGTGCGCGTTTTCCAACCCCGCGATGGAATGGACGAAATCGCGCTGCACATCGTATGGCAGCGAGGTGGAAATCCCGTTCGGATAGATTTCATGCGTCGACAGCCCTTCCGGCTCCAGGAACACGTGATGGCTGTCGCGCCCGGCGAAGCGGTGGATTTTGTCCTCGATGGAAGGGCAATAGCGCGGCCCCGCGCCTTCTATCACGCCGGTATACATCGGCGAGCGGTCGAGTCCGGCACGGATGATGTCGTGGGTGCGGGGATTAGTCTGCGTCACCCAGCAGGGACGTTGCGCCGGGTGTTGTTCGGGCCGCCCCAGGAAGCTGAAGACGGGCGTTGGCGTATCGCCGGGTTGCACCGTCATTACCGGGAAGTCGATGCTGCGCGCGTCGAGCCGGGGCGGCGTGCCGGTCTTGAGGCGGCCTTGCGGCAACCCGAGTTCTTTGAGCCGCTCGCCGAGCCGGATGGCGGGCGGGTCGCCCGCGCGCCCCGCCGGGTAATGCGCCAAGCCGACGTGGATCAGGCCATTGAGAAAGGTGCCGGTAGCGAGCACGACCGCGCGCGCCGCAAAGCGCAGGCCGATCTGGGTGACGACGCCCGCCACGCGCCCGCCTTCCACGATGAGATCGTCGACCGCCTGCTGGAAAAGCCACAGATTGGGCTGGTTTTCCAGCCGCTGCCGGATGGCGGCGCGGTAAAGCGCGCGGTCGGCCTGCGCCCGCGTCGCCCGCACCGCCGGCCCTTTGGAAGCATTGAGGATGCGGAACTGGATGCCCGCTTCGTCCGCCGCCATCGCCATCGCGCCGCCGAGCGCGTCGACTTCCTTGACCAGATGCCCTTTGCCAATGCCGCCGATCGAGGGGTTGCAGCTCATCGCGCCCAGCGTCTCGAAGTTGTGGGTCAGCAGCAGCGTGCGGCAGCCCATGCGCGCGGCTGCCAGCGCGGCTTCGGCGCCGGCATGGCCGCCGCCAACGACGATGACGTCGAAACGGGTGGGATGTAGCGTCATGTGCGGGATTCAGTGTTGCGGGAAAGGGCTGGAATTCTACGTCAGCGCGGCGAGTCGGGCATCGGGGAAGGACGCTTGCGATACCTGATTCCCGATACTTGGAACCTGTTTTCTTTGCAGTGGGGAGTGGACAGCGTCGCCTTCCTTCCTCCCCCTTTTTATCCAACGGCGCGGTGCGCCGTTGACTGAAAGAGAGGGCAGAAGAAAATGAAATGCCCGTCCTTTTCCCGCCACGGTGAGATATCAGCGGCGTTTCGCTCCGCGTGGAGTCAACGCGGCTGGTTGTGGCGCGCCTTGCCGTGTTTCTGTCCGGTCACGGCCCTGGCGCGCGCGGCGCGGCGGGCGGTGGCGGCAAAGGTTGCGGCGGATTTCGCCGTGGTCATCTTCCTGGGCGCGGCGGCGGTTTTCTTCGCTTCGGGTTTTTCCTTGCGGGGACGCCAGATGATGAGTATGTTGCCGATGTGCTGGACGGGCGCGGCCTCCAGCGCTTCGCACACTTCGGCCAGCAGCGCGGCGCGCCGGGCGCGCTCCGCCCCCTGGATGCGCACTTTGATGAGTTCGTGCGCCTGGATCGAGCGTTCCAGTTCGGCGATGACGCCAGCGCCCAGGCCGTTGCCGGCGATGGTGACGACGGGATGCAGGGTATGGGCGCGGGCGCGCAGGGCGTGGCGCTGGACGGAGGTCAATTCGGGCATGGACATCGGCGGTTCGTGTATTCTCGGCGGAGGGCCGGATTCTACTCTGATATGAAACGCAGCAAGACCAGCAAGGCGTGGATGCGCGAGCATCTTGCCGATCCTTTCGTGCGGCGCGCCAACGCCGAGGGCTATCGCGCCCGCGCCGCCTACAAACTCATGGAGATCGACGACCGCGACCATTTGTTGCGCCCCGGCGCGGTGGTGGTGGATCTCGGCGCCGCGCCCGGTTCGTGGTGCCAGGTCGCGGTACAACGCTGCGGCAGCGGCGGACGGGTGTTCGCGCTCGATCTGCTGCCGGTCGAACCCATCGCCGGGGTGGATTTCCTGCAAGGCGATTTTTCCGATGACGGGGCGCTTGCCGAATTCGCGCGCCGCCTGGACGGACGGCGGGCCGATGTCGTGCTCTCGGACATGGCCCCCAATCTGTCGGGCGTGGCGGCGGCGGATCAGGCGCGCTCGATCATGCTCTGCGAACTGGCGCTCGATTTTGCTGTCGATCATCTTCGCCCCGGTGGCCGTTTTTTGGTCAAGGTCTTCCAGGGCGAGGGATTCATGGCGTTCCGCCGGGAGATGGAACGGCATTTCCCGTCCGTGCAGACGCGCAAGCCCAAGGCTTCGCGCGATCGCAGCGCCGAGGTTTACTTGCTGGGCGGCCCGCCGCGCGGTTGATGTTCGTGGCGAATGCCGCGAGCGACGGCGCAAGGATGTAAATATAACGGCAATAGCGCGTATCTGTTTGCCGGATGGCCGGATCGCATCTAGAATCGGCCCTTCCGGGTTTGCATGCCCGTCAGGGGCTTTCGAGGTTTGTCACATTGAACAATCTTTTCAAGAATCTTGCGCTCTGGGTCGTCATCGGCATTGTGCTGCTGACCGTGTTCAACCAGTTCAACGCCGCCTACCAGTCGTCGCCGTCACCGACGGACTATTCCGCGTTCATGGAAGAGGCCAAGGCCAGGCGGATCGCCTCGGTCACTTTCGACAATGCCAATCCCCGCGTGTTGAAGGCCCTGACGACGGAAGGGCGTTCGATCACGGTGTTCACACCGGGGCTGTACGATGTGTGGATGCTCTCCGACTTGAGGGATTATGGCATCCAGGTCAAGGCGACCGAGCCGAAGGATGAATCCTTCCTCGCCAGCGTGCTCGTGTCGTGGTTTCCGATGCTGCTGCTCATCGGCGTGTGGATTTTCTTCATGCGCCAGATGCAGGGCGGCGGCAAGGGCGGCGCGTTTTCGTTCGGCAAGAGCAAGGCGCGCATGATCGACGAAAGCGCCAACTCGGTCACTTTCGCCGATGTCGCCGGTTGCGACGAGGCCAAGGAAGAAGTCGCCGAACTGGTCGAATTCCTGCGCGATCCTTCCAGGTTCCAGAAGCTCGGGGGACGCATTCCCAAGGGCGTGCTCATGGTCGGCTCGCCCGGCACCGGCAAGACCCTGCTCGCCAAGGCGATCGCGGGCGAGGCCAAGGTGCCGTTCTTCAGCATCTCCGGCTCCGACTTCGTCGAAATGTTCGTCGGCGTGGGCGCGGCGCGGGTGCGCGACATGTTCGAGCAGGCGAAGAAGCACGCGCCCTGCATCATCTTCATCGACGAGATCGACGCCGTGGGCCGCCAGCGCGGCGCGGGCATGGGCGGCGGCAACGACGAGCGCGAGCAGACGCTCAATCAATTGCTCGTCGAGATGGACGGCTTCGAGGGCCAGAGCGGGGTGATCGTCATCGCCGCCACCAACCGGCCCGACGTGCTCGATCCGGCGCTGCTGCGCCCCGGGCGCTTCGATCGCCAGGTCGTGGTGGCCTTGCCGGACATTCGCGGGCGCGAACAAATCCTGAAGGTCCACATGCGCAAGGTGCCGATCGCGCCCGATGTCGACGCCCAGGTGCTGGCGCGCGGCACCCCCGGCTTTGCCGGGGCCGATCTCGCCAATCTGGTCAACGAAGCGGCGCTCTTCGCCGCGCGCGCCAACAAGCGCTTGGTCGACATGGACGATTTCGAGCGCGCCAAGGACAAGATCATGATGGGCGCGGAGCGGCGCTCGATGGTCATGGACGAGGAGGAGCGCCGGAATACCGCTTACCACGAATCCGGTCACGCGGTGGTTGCCAGGCTGCTGCCCAAGTCCGACCCCGTACACAAGGTTACGATCATCCCGCGTGGCCGCGCTCTGGGCGTCACCCTGTCGCTGCCGGAAAAAGACCGCTGGTGCGAAGACAGGGATCGCCTGTTGACGCGCATTGCGATGATGTTCGGCGGCCGCATCGCCGAGGAACTGTTCATGAACCAGATGACGAATGGCGCGACGAGCGATATCCAGCGCGCCACCGAACTGGCGCGGCGCATGGTGACGCAATGGGGCATGTCCGACTTGCTCGGCCCCATGGTCTATGGCGATGAGGAAGGCGAGATTTTCCTGGGCCGCCAGGTGACGACGCACCGCAACGTCTCGGAAGCGACGATGCAGAAGGTCGACGCCGAGGTGCGCCGCATCGTCGACGAACAATATGCGCTGGCGCGCCGTCTGCTGGAAGCGAACCGCGACAAGGTCGAGGCGATGACCGCCGCGTTGCTCGAATGGGAGACCATCGACGCCGACCAGGTCAACGACATCATGGATGGACGCCCGCCGCGCCCGCCCAAGCCCGTGCAGGAACCGGCGCGGCGCGGCGGCGACGCCAACAAGCCGGGCGGGGCCGCGCCGACCGCGCCCGCGCCGGCGGCCTGATTCCCGGCGCGGAAAAAACGCGGGGGAAATACAGATACGGACGCCGGGTTGTCTTGCGCAGCCCGGCGTTTTTCATTTGCAGGGGCGGCGTTCCGAATCCCGCCGCCCTTACGAACAGCAGAGGTTTTCCATGTCCCGGCTTGTTTGTGGCCGTTTCGATCTCGATCTTTCCATGCCCCGGATCATGGCGATCATCAACCTGACCGACGATTCCTTTTCCGGCGACGGTCTGCGCGGCGACGTCGAGGCGGCCTCGCGGCAAGCGGAGGAAGCGCTGCGAGCGGGCGCGGACATACTCGACCTCGGCGCGGAATCGACGCGGCCCGGCAGCGATCCCGTGGCGGAAGCGCAGGAGATCGCGCGCATCGCGCCGGTGATCGAGGCTCTTCGCCGGCTGGACGCGCCCCTGTCGGTCGATACCTGCAAACCGGCGGTGATGCGGGCGGCGCTGGCGGCGGGGGCCGACATGATCAATGACATCGGCGGCTTCGGCGCGCCCGGCGCGGTGGAGGCGGTGGCGGAGAGCCGTTGCGGACTGTGCGTGATGCACATGCGGGGCGAGCCGCGCACGATGCAGCATGCGCCGGATTATGTCGATGTCGTCGACGAGGTCGGGGGTTATCTTGCCGGACGGGTGCGGGCGCTCGTGGCGGCGGGGGTGGCGCGCGAACGCATCGTGCTCGACCCCGGCTTCGGTTTCGGCAAGAGCGTCGCCCACAATTACAGCATGCTCAAGCATTTCGCCCGCTTCGCCGTCGATGGCCTGCCCGCGCTGGCGGGACTGTCGCGCAAGTCGATGCTGGGCGCGATGACCGGCAAGGCCGTCAACGAACGTCTCATCGCCAGCGTCGCCGGCGCGGCGCTGGCCGTCGAGCACGGCGCGCGCATCGTGCGGGTGCATGACGTGGCCGCGACCCGCGAAGCCTTGCAGATCTGGCAGGCATGCGCCGGAGCGGCCTGATTCACTGGCCGCGCCCGGCTGCCGGAAGAGTGATGAGTGACATCCCACAAAGAAGCGAAAAAGAAACGAAAAGTGAAAACACGCAAATATTTCGGAACAGACGGAATACGCGGGCGGGTCGGGGAAAAGCCGATCACGCCCGATCTCGTCATGCGCATCGGCTACGCCGCCGGAGTGTCGCTGGCGGGGCGGCGGGGCATGTCCGCGGGCGAGCGCCCCAAAGTCCTGATCGGCAAGGACACCCGCATCTCCGGCTATATGCTCGAAGCCGCGCTCGAAGCCGGCTTTTCCGCCGCCGGAGTCGACGTCATGCTCGCCGGGCCGATTCCGACCCCGGCGGTGGCTTACCTGACCCGGGCGCTGCGCTTGCAGGCCGGAGTGGTCATCTCGGCCTCGCACAACCCGTTCTACGATAACGGAATCAAATTCTTCTCCGCGCACGGTCTCAAGCTGCCCGACGCCGTGGAAGCCGAAATCGAATCCCGCCTCGACGAAACGATGGGCTGCGTCGAATCCGCGCATCTGGGGCGGGCAAGCCGCATCGACGACGCCGCCGGACGTTACATCGAGTTCTGCAAAAGCGCCTTCCCGCCCGAATTCGACCTGCGCGGCATGAAAATCGCGCTCGACTGCGCCCACGGCGCCGCCTACCAGATCGCCCCCAAGGTATTCCACGAACTGGGCGCGGAAGTGTTCGAGGCGGGAAACAAGCCCGATGGTTTCAACATCAACGACGGCGTGGGCGCGACCCGCCCCGAATTCCTGCGCCAGACCGTGCTGGCGCAGGCCGCCGATCTCGGCGTCGCCCTCGACGGCGACGGCGACCGCCTGATAATGGCCGATCGCCAGGGCGAAATCTACGACGGCGACAAATTACTCTATGTGATCGCCGCCGCGCGCAAGCAGCGGGGCGAGGCGGGCGGCATCGTTGGCACACTGATGAGCAATCTCGGTCTCGAACACGCGTTCGCCCGTCTCGGCCTGCCCTTCGTCCGCGCCAGGGTCGGCGACCGCTACGTGCTCGAATTGCTGTACGAAAAAGGCTGGCGCATCGGCGGCGAAAACTCGGGCCACATCATCTGCCTGGATTGCCACACGACCGGCGACGGCATCGTCTCCGCCCTGCAAGTGCTGGCGGCGTTGCGCGCACGCGACCAGACGCTGGCGCAGGCATGCGCCGATCTGGAGTTCTACCCGCAAAGGCTGGTCAACGTCAGCCTGCGGGCGGGTTTCGACTGGCGGGCGGACGCGGGCATCGCCGCCGCCCGCGCCCGCGCCGAAACCGCGCTGGGCGAAAATGGCCGGATATTGCTGCGCCCCTCGGGCACCGAGCCGCTGTTGCGGGTGATGGTCGAAGGCCGCGAGGAAGAACTGGTTCATCGCCTGGCGCACGAAATCGCCGCCGCCGTCGAAACCGCCGTGGCATGTTTCAATCCACGCTCGTGACCGGGCGACAACGCACGGAAGAGGTACGCCTCTCCCGCGCTCAGTTATCCCCCTGAAGGGGGATGTTTCCAACCGGAGTCAGTTTTTGATGAGCGCCGCGGCCCTGCCCGTCATGGCTCCGGGCTTTCGCCGCGCGCGGCGGCTTCGAGCGCGGCCACCCGCGCTTCGAGCACCGCCAGACGTTCGAGCGCCTTGTCCAGCAGGGCGCGCTGCACATCGAACTCCTCGCGGGAGATAAGGTCGAGCTTGCCGAAAACACCGGCAAGGACGGCCTTGACGTTTTTTTCGATGTCGCGGACGGGGCTGTTGGCTGCCAGTTCGGCAAGTTTCGCCCCGGCTTCGTCGAGCCGGGAGCCGATTTCGTCGATGAGTCGCGGAGTATTCATGGCGTCCAGAGCGGAGATGGAAACTGGTGGCAGTCTAATACAGCTTTGCAAGCAAAACGATAGCTTTACAGGTATCAAGAATCCATTCCAATAGGCCCACATCGAACCGCCGCATGGCTTGCCGCGTCGATTCGCCCCTCGCAATGACGAGTTCTTCCGATGGACTCCCCTCCCCCGCTTGCGGGGGAGGGTGGCCGAAGGCCGGGAGAGGGCTTCCAACCATCCGGCTCGCA
>JAIRLA010000227.1 GCA_031259795.1 Azoarcus sp. | reverse complement strand
CAGTTCGACAAGCGTCATCGACAGCATCGCCGACAAGAAGATCATCCACAAGAACAAGGCCGCCCGGCACAAGAGCCGCTTGTCGGCGGCAATCAAGGCAATGACGGCCTGACGCCGGGAACAGCGGCGCTTCGCGCCGCTGACTGTCTGATCCCCGCCCCTCAGGCCCGCGCTTTCACATAACGTCCGGGCGCGGGTTCGATGGCTTCGTATTTCGCGCTGCCGAGCCGTCCGCGCGCGGCGATCTTGCGGCCACTGAACGGCGCCAGCCATTCGATCCAGTGCGCCCACCAGCTGCCCGGATGTTCGTCCGCTTTCTCCAGCCATTCCTCCGGCGAGGTAGCCGCGTGCGCGCCCGTCCAGTAGCTGCGCCGGTTTTTCGATACCGGGTTGATGGTGCCGGCGATGTGGCCGCTCGCGCCCAGCACGAAGGTGGTGTCGCCGCCAACCAGGGCGCGCCCCAGGTAGGAGGTTTGCCACGGTACGATGTGATCTTCGCGCGCCGCGAAGAAGTAGGCGGGGACGCCGATCTTGCCCAGGTCGACTTTCTCTCCCAGGACGGTCAGCCGTCCGGGCAGGCGCAGGTTGTTTTCGAGATAGGTGTTGCGCAGGTACCAGGCCAGGAAGGGACCCGGCAGGTTGGTGGCGTCCGAGTTCCAGTAGAGCAGGTCGAATGCCTTGGGCGTGCCGCCCTTGAGGTAGTTGCCGACGACGTATTGCCAGACGAGGTCGTTGGCGCGCAGGAAGGAGAAGACGTTGGCAAGTTCTTGCCCTTGCAGCAGCCCGCCCTTGCCGATGGCGGCTTCGCGCGCGCTCACGCTCGCTTCGTCGACGAGACAACCGATTTCGCCGGTGTCGGAGAAGTCGAGCAGTGTCGTGAGGAAGGTCACGCTGGCGACCGGGTCTTCGCCGCGGGCGCGCAATACCGCCAGCGCCGTGGCGAGGATCGTGCCGCCGACGCAGAAGCCGAGCACGTTGGGCTTTTTGACCTTGGTGATTTCGCGCACGACATCCAGCGCGGCGAGCGGCCCCTGTTCGACGTAGTCGTTCCAGGTCTTGCCGGATTCGGCGGGGCCCGCGTTTTTCCACGAGACCAGGAACACGGTGTGGCCCTGCCCGATGATGTAGCGTACGAAGGAGTTTTCCGGTTGCAGGTCGAGGATGTAGTATTTGTTGATGCACGGCGGCACGATCAGGAGCGGCGTCTGGAACGCCTTGTCGGTGAGCGGCGCGTATTGGATGAGCTGGATCAGGTCGTTTTCGTAGACCACCGCGCCCGGGGTGATGGCGAGGTTGCGCCCGACCTCGAAGGCGCTTTCGTCGGTCATTGACACCCGCCCTTTTTCGAGATCGCCGAGCAGGTTCTGGATGCCGCGCGTGATGCTTTCGCCCTTGGTTTCGAGGGCGGTGCTGATGAATTCCGGGTTGGTGGCGGCGAAATTGCTCGGCGACAGGGCGTCGATGTATTGCCGGGTCAGGAATTGCAGGCGGGACTTGGCGCGTCCGTCGGCGAGCGGGGTGTTGTCGGCAACCTGGCGCAGGAAGCTGGAATTGATGAGATAGGCTTGCCGCAGGTAGTCGAACAGCGGACTCTCTGTCCAGGCCTGCGCACTGAAGCGTTTGTCGCCGGGATCGGGGGCGATGACCGGGGGTTGCGTTTCTCCCGGCTTGCGCCCCACCACCGACGACCACAGGGCGGCGTGGCGGGCGGCGAATTCTTGCTGCAAGCGCCCGAACGCTTCGGCCTCGGGCAAGGGCACGGCCGCGGCCGCCTGTCCCGAGGAATCCTGCATGGCCACCTGTTGTTGCGTCAGCGCATTGAAAAAACTCTGCGCCATTGCTTGCCCGGCCTGCATCATGGCCTGCGTGATGGCGTCGGCTTGTTGTTTACTGCCTGTATCGTCGGACATTTTTTCCTCCGTTCTCCATTGAAGCCGGACAACGGCAGTTTCCGTCATCCGCGCATATCGTTTGTTTATCGTTCGCCAAGATAAAGCCGATTTCGGCTGCAATCAATAGTGCAATCCCTTATTCGTCGAGCCAGATCAGCGATGCGAAGCGTCCCGTCGTCCCTTCGCGGCGATAGGAAAAGAATTGTTCGCGCGCGCTGAAGCTGCACACGCCGCCGCCATGGACCCGTTCCACCCCCGCCCGCGTCAGCCGCCGGCGGGCGAGCATGAACAAATCGGCGAACCATTTTCCCCGCGCCGCGCCCGCCCTGAAGGCCGCCGCCGCGCCGGTATCGGTTTCCAGGAAGGCCGCCCGCACTTCGTCGCCGACCTCGAATGCCGCCGGGCCGATCGCCGGCCCCATCCAGGCCATGACCCGCTTGGGCGCGGTTTCCATCCGCGCCAGCGCCGCTTCCAGCACGCCCGCCGCCAGGCCGCGCCAGCCCGCGTGCGCCGCCGCGACCACCGTGCCCGTGTCATCGCACAGGAGCACCGGCAGGCAATCGGCGGTCAGGATGGCGCAGACTTCGCCGCGCCCGCGCGCCACGGACGCGTCGGCGCGCGGGGGCGCGCTATTGTCGCTGCCCGCCGCCGTGGCGACTGTGGCGCCATGTACTTGTTCGAGCCACAAGGGTTCGGCGGGCAGATGCCGCCGCAGGATGGCGCGATTGGCGGCCACCGCCGCCGGATCGTCGCCGACGTGCGTGGCGAGGTTGCAGCTTTCGTAAGGCGCTTTGCCGACGCCGCCGCGCCGGGTGGTCAGCAATGCCCGCACCGTGGACGGGGCGGGCCAGTCGGGCGCGATGAAAAAGGCCGGGGGCAACGCCGCCTGTCCGCTCATTCTTGTCCGCCTTCCATGGCCCACGCGGCGATTTCTTCATCGGCGCGGCTGCCGAGCGCGCGCAGCAAGGCGGCCAGATCCGCCGGCGGCGGCGCGAACCACGCCATGGCTTCGCCGCTCGCCGGGTGTATCAGTTTCAGGCGGAAGGCGTGGAGGGCCTGGCGCGCGAGCCCGGCCAGCGCCGCTTCCGGCGCGCGCCGCGGTCCATAAACCGGATCGCCGGCGAGGGGATGGCCCAGATGCGCCATGTGGACGCGAATCTGGTGGGTGCGCCCGGTCGCCAGCCGGCATTCGAGCAAGGTGAGCGTTTCCAGGCGTTCGCGTACCGTGTAGCGGGTGAGCGCGGGCCGTCCGCCCTCGACCACGGCCATTTTGGTGCGTTGCCCCGGATGGCGGGCAATCGGCGCGTCGATCTCGCCGTCGCGGACAAGCGCGCCGTGTACCAGCGCCAGATAGTGGCGTCCGACCGTGCGGGCCTGCAATTGCCGGATCAGGTGTGTTTGCGCCGCCAGCGTTTTCGCCACGGCGAGCAGTCCACTGGTGTCCTTGTCCAGGCGATGTACGATGCCGGCGCGCGGCACGCCGGCAAGCGACGGCGCATGGTGGAGAAGCGCGTTCATCAGGGTGCCGCTCCAGTTGCCGTTGCCCGGGTGGACGACCAGTCCGGCGGGCTTGTCGATCACCAGCAGGTCTTCGTCCTCGAACACGATGGAAAGCGCGATGTCTTCGGCCGCGCCCGCCAGTTCCATGGGTTGCGGCGGCGCGGCGTCCATTTCCAGCCGTTCGCCCCCCCATATCCGGGCGCGCGCTTCGGGCGAACGCCCGTCGACGCGGATGCGCCCCTCGCGCAACCAGCTTTGCAGGCGGCTGCGGGAATACCCGGGAAACAGCCGGGCCAGCGCCTGGTCCAGACGCAGGCCGGCGCACTCCGGTGGAATCACGCCGGTCACGGATGACGCAACTCCAGCGGAATGCATCCTTCCGTCCGGGCTATAATCCGTCGGTTCATTCAAGCGAGTGTTTTCGATGACCAGATTCACCTTTGAGAGTGTAGCGGGAAACGCGGCCCGGAATGTCGTGCTGATCGCCGCCTTGGCGCTTGGCGGTTGCAGCAGCCTGCCCGAAGACGAAACCGCGGGCTGGAACCCCCAGAAGTTCTATTCCGAAGCCAAGCTGCTGATGACCGAGGGCGGTTACGATCAGGCGATCAAGTTGTTCGAGAAGCTCGAATCGCGTTATCCCTATGGCCGTTTCGCCCAGCAGGCGCAGCTCGAGACCGCCTATGCTCATTACAAATCGGGCGAGCCGGAGCTGGCGATTCTCGCCGCCGAGCGCTTCATCAGGCTGCATCCCAATCACCAGAATGTCGATTATGCCTATTACCTGAAAGGTCTGGTCAATTTCAACGAAGACCTCGGCATTCTGGGCGGCGTGGTCAACAAGGATCTTTCCCAGCGCGATCCGCGCGCCGCGCGCGAGGCGTTCGACACGTTCCGCGAACTCGTCGAGCGTTTTCCCGACAGCAAATACGCCGAGGATTCCCGCCTGCGCATGCAATATCTGGTGAATTCGCTCGCCTTCCACGAAGTGCACGTCGCCCGCTATTACTACCGGCGCGGCGCCTACATCGCCGCCATCAACCGCTCCCAGACGGCGATCACCCTGTACCCGAACGCCCCGGCCAACGAGGAGGCCCTTTTCCTGATGGTCAAGAGCTACGACAAACTCGGCCTTGCCGATCTGCGCGATGACGCCGACCGCGTGCTGCGGCGGAATTTCCCCGAAAGCCCGTATTTTTCCGGCGGCCCCGGCGACGGGCGTCCATGGTGGCAACTCTGGGAATGAGTCAGCCGGGAATGAGTCAGTCCCGGGCGGGAACGAATTTGACGACGGCAAGCGAAAGATTGTCCCCATGTCCGTTGGCGCGCGTGCGCGCCAGTTCGAGCAGGCATTGCGCGGCCTGGGCGGCGGGCTGATTGGCGAGCACGCCGGCCAGTTCGTCATTGCCAAAGTAATGCCACAGCCCATCCGAACAGATCAGGAAGTCATCCCCCGCCCTCACGTGCTCGCAAGCGCCGTGCTCGATGTGCGGAGCGCGGTCGCTGCCCAGGCACGTAATCAGCACGTTGCGTTGCGGATGGCGCAGCGCTTCCTTCTCGGACAGGCTCCCCCGGCGCTGCAACTCCCCCACCAACGAGTGATCCCGAGTGCGCAAAAGCGTCTTGCCCGCCCGGAAATGATACAGGCGCGAATCGCCGCAATGCGCCCAGTACGCCTTTCCCCGGTAGAGCAAGAACACCACGATCGTGCTGTGGGGGTCCTGCTCGCTGGTGAACCGGCTCAGGCGAATGGCCGAATGCGCGTCTCGAACCACGGAATCGAGCAATTGTCCAGGCTGTTCGGTGGCCGGGGTGAAGGATTCGAAATTCTGCCGCGCCGACAAAATGACCTGCTCGGCGGCCATCGCTCCGCCGCTGTGCCCGCCCATGCCATCGGCCAGCGCGATGAGCAAGGCGCCGGGATGCGACGGGTGTGTCAGGACGGTCACGCGATCCTGCTGTTCTTTGCGATCACCTGTATGGCGGGCGGCGCTGGTTTCGACTGTAACGCGCATGAAGAAAACGGTACAAGATTTGAACGGAACCACGATCATACCAACCGGCGCGGGCGCGGCAACAATGAACCGCGCCCGACTGTGAGAACATCGGCATCCGGCGTGCGGGCCGTAAAGACCGGAAGAACATGTAGCGCGGGTAGTCATGGAGCGTTCATCCCCCTTGCCGCTCCCGCGACACGGCGAACTCGCCGGATTCTCCCATGTTCCATCAATGCCATGCAAATTGCCGCGGCGCGGATTCCCGTTTTCCGCGCCGCGGCGCGCGCGGGCGCGCGAACAACACCGGCGATGACCGGGATCTTGACTCGCGGCGCTTTACACAATAGAGTACGCGGTTCTTCCAATGAATCAACTGGAGCAACACCATGTACGCGGTGATAAAAACCGGCGGCAAACAGTATCGCGTCCGCGCCGGCGAAAAGATCAAGATAGAACAGATACCGACCGACGTGGGTTCCCAAATCACTCTCGACCAGGTCCTGCTGGTCGGAGAAGGCGAGTCGGTCAAGATCGGCGCGCCCGTGGTTACCGGAGCCGCCGTCACGGCGTCCGTGCTCGCGCATGGCCGCCACGACAAAATCAAGATTTTCAAGATGCGTCGGCGCAAGCACTACCAGAAGCATCAAGGACATCGCCAGAACTACACCGAAATCCGCATCGACGAGATTTCGGCCTGAGACCGGAGCTTACTCATGGCACACAAAAAAGCAGGCGGCAGTTCGCGCAACGGTCGCGACTCGGAATCGAAACGCCTCGGCGTCAAGCGTTACGGCGGCCAGTTCGTCACGGCGGGCAACATCCTCGTGCGCCAGCGCGGCACCCAGTTCCATCCGGGAGAGCACGTCGGCATCGGCAAGGACCACACCCTTTTCGCGCTCACCGACGGCACCGTCGAATTCCAGATCAAAGGCCCGAAGAAACACCGCACGGTCGCGGTGATCCCGGAGGCTCCCGCCCCCGCCGCCTGACCGCCGCACGGCCCCATATTGCTTCAAGCCCTGTCCCCTCGCGGTAGGGCTTTTTCTTTTCGTTCCCCTCCAGCTTCCGCGCCGCGCAGTGGCGCCCGACTCCCGCGATGAAATTCTTCGACGAAGCCCGTATCGAGATAATCGCCGGCGACGGCGGTGACGGCGCAGCCACGTTCCGGCGCGAAAAGTACGTCCCGCGCGGCGGCCCCAGCGGCGGCGACGGCGGGCGCGGCGGCAGCGTGCATGCCGTCGCCGACCGTAACGTCAATACCCTGATCGACTACCGCTACACCCGCATCTTCCGCGCCGGGCGCGGCGAGAACGGCGGCAGCCGCGACTGCTACGGCAAGGGCGGAGCGGACGTCGTCCTGCGGTTTCCAGTCGGAACCCTCATCATCGACATCGACAGCGGCGAACAGCTCGCCGATCTCGACGAAGACGGCAAGCGGATATTGCTCGCCAGCGGCGGACGGGGCGGACTCGGCAACATCCACTTCAAATCGAGCACCAATCGTGCGCCGCGCCAGCACACCCTGGGCCAGAAAGGCGAACGGCGCAATCTCGCCCTCGAACTCAAAGTGCTGGCCGACGTCGGCCTGCTCGGCATGCCCAACGCCGGCAAATCGACCTTCATCCGCGCCGTGTCGGCCGCCCGGCCCAAGGTGGCGGATTACCCGTTCACCACGCTCGCCCCCAATCTCGGCGTGGTTCGCACCGCCGAACAGCGCAGTTTCGTCATCGCCGACATTCCCGGCCTGATCGAAGGCGCGGCGGACGGCGCGGGGCTGGGACACCGGTTTCTCCGCCACCTGCAACGCACGCACCTGCTGCTGCACCTCGTCGATCTCGCGCCCTTCGACCCCGATGCCGATCCGGCGCGCGATGCCCGCACGATCGTCGAGGAACTGCGCAAATACGACGAAGAACTGTTCGCCAAACCACGCTGGCTCGTACTCAATAAACTCGATCTCGTCCCCGCCGAAGAACGCGCCGCCCGCATCGCGGCCTTCCTGGAAGCCTTTGGCCCGGACGCGCGCCATTTCGAAATTTCCGCCATCAACGGCGAAGGCTGCCAGGCGCTGCTCTTCGCCATCCAGGATTTCCTCGACGGCGAGCGCGCGCGCATCGAAGCCGAACGCGCCCGGCGGCGCGCGGACGAACAGGCGCGGCTTGCCGCCCTCGCCGCCTCGGCGCGCGCGCGGGAAGCCGCCTTCATCGACGCCGCCGGAATCCCCGGCGCCAGCGGAAACGGCGCAACCCCGGACGACGGAGCGGACGACGAGCTTCGATAACACAAAAATCCCGCCATGAACACGAGAATGCGCCTCCTCGACGCCCGCCGTCTGGTGATAAAAGCCGGCTCGGCGCTCGTCACCGACAACGGCGCGGGTTTCGACCATGCCACCGTCGACGGATGGGCGCGCCAGATCGCCGCCCTGCGCCGGGACGGACGCGAAATCGCGCTGGTATCCTCGGGCGCCATCGCCACCGGCATGCGGCGTCTGGGCTGGGAAAAAAGACCGCACGAAATGCACCGGCTCCAGGCCGCCGCCGCGGTTGGCCAGATGGGGCTGGTGGAAGCCTACGAAAAAATTTTCTCCCGTCACGGCCTCGCCACCGCGCAAATCCTCCTCACCCACGACGACCTCGCCGACCGCAACCGCTACCTCAACGCACGTTCGACGCTCAACGCCCTGCTCGAACTGGGCGTCATCCCGATCATCAACGAAAACGATACCGTCATCACCGACGAAATCAGGTTCGGCGACAACGACACCCTTGGCGCGCTGGTTGCCAACCTGATCGACGCCGACGCCCTCATCATCCTCACCGACCAGCAAGGGTTGTATACCGCCGATCCCCGGCGCGACGCTTCCGCCACCCTGATCGACGTAGGGCGGGCCGAAGACCGCCGCTTCGAAGCCATGGCCGGCGGCGCGGGCAGCGGCATCGGCAAGGGCGGCATGCTGACCAAGGTCCTCGCCGCGCGGCGCGCGGCGCGCGGCGGCGCGCACACCTGCATCGCCAGCGGGCGCGAGCCTGACATCCTGCCGCGGCTGATTGCCGGCGAAGCGCTCGGCACCCTGCTCCACGCCAACAGTTCGCGCCTGGCCGCGCGCAAGCAATGGCTGGCCGATCACCTGCAACTGGCCGGCGCGCTCATCATCGATGCGGGCGCGGTCGATGCCCTGTACGGCGGCAAAAGCCTGCTGCCGGTGGGCGCGCTCGAAGTACGCGGCGATTTCAGCCGCGGCGCGGCGGTCGCCTGCCTCAGCGAAACCGGCGAAGAAATTGCGCGCGGCCTGGTCAATTACGCCGCGGGCGAATGCCGCCGCATCCTGCGCAAACCCAGCGCCGAAATAGAGCGCATCCTCGGCTACGTCGACACCCCGGAACTGATCCACCGCGACAATCTGGTCATACGCCAGGGATCGGAAATCAGGGATCAGGAATCAGCGCCCCGGAACGATCCGGATCGAAAATAGGAAAATCCGCCCCGGAACGAGAACGTTTTTTCGCTCCGCAGCATTGCGCCATACGGTGGTCGGCAGCAATTTCACGACATCAATGTCGTTCTCTGTTGCCATGTACAAAATCCATGTCCATGCCGCGATGCGATCGTCTTGCATGGCCGACGTGGTTCATACCGCCTTGCAACGGAGATGAACAGGACATGAACCTTCTTGAATATGTAGATACCTATGCTTCGGATGGGGAAGCGCGGGTACCGTCTGTGCGCTTCTCCCGCGCTGTTGCTCCATTTCGTGGCTCACGGACTCAAACTTCCGCGCCTGAGCTTCGACATCAGGCGAAACCATGACCAGACTCAAAACACTTCGAGGGACATTCTCAATTGCGACAGTGCATTTTGAGTTTGCGATCGAGCATTGGCCGCGTGTCACTCCTGGCATTGGAGGCCACACTTTTCCCGTAAGCGTTTGGCCTGTTGGAATCTCTTCAAGAAAATCAATCCTGAATTCCGATACGGAATCTTTTCGGCTTGTCCGGTGTGGACAGGCTAAAACATTGAAGAAGCAAATCGAGCTTGCGACAGAGCGGGCGTTGGCTGAAGGCTACGATCCAATTTCCCGTAGCAAATCATTTACCTTTTTTATTCCAACAAGTTCGCAAGAGGAAGAGATGTAAAATAAGCGCGCCATCATCCCTCCTTTTCTTTTGCGGAGCCATTGTTCTGGCCAGTGTCTGTCTCGAAAGCCTGGCGCTGTCTTATCCGCTCCATTACCGGAAAAAGTGGCATGAGACCGGTTCGAGGGTAATGATTTGCACGGAGGAAAATGTATTATGATCGGCGGCGAGAACAATCCGGGGGACAATGATTTCCATTGGCGCCGGGTTTGCCATCAAGGCGGGAACAAGGCGCGCGGTCTGGCGGGCGTGTCATGGCAAATGAATCGGCGGATTGGGCCAGGATGTAAAATTTACCCGCCGCCATGTCGCATGGCGGCGGGTATCGTGTTGCCGTGCGTGCCATTACGGGGGAATTTCATCAATGCCATTTTGGCGGGAAGAAGAAGCGGAAGCTTCCATCATCGACATCATCGTGCCTGTGCATGGCGGCGAAGAGGTCACGCGGCGATGCCTGGCCTCGCTTCGCGCCTGCGACTGCCGCACGGCGCGCGAAATCATCGTCATCGACGACGCTTCGCCCGCGCTGGCGCTGTCGGCGTGGCTCGACGCGGAAGCCGCCAGCGGACGCATCACATTGTTGCGCAACGAGGAGAATCGCGGCTTTGTCGCTTCGGTCAACAGCGGCATGGCGCTGCATCCCGGGCGCGATGTGGTATTGCTCAACAGCGACACCGAAGTCGCCGGTAATTGGCTCGACAGGCTGCGCGCCTGCGCTCTCGCGCAACCCGACATCGGTACGGTAACGCCATTTTCCAATAACGCCACCATTTGTTCCTATCCATTCGAAGGCTGGACGGAAGGCGTGCCCGGTACGCTCGGCCTGGCCACGCTCGACGCGCTTTTTGCCGGCGCCAATACCGGCGAGTGGATCGAGTTGCCGACCGCGGTCGGGTTCTGCATGTTGATACGCCGCGCCTGCCTCGATGCCGTGGGTTTTTTCGATGCCGAGCGTTTCGGACGCGGTTACGGCGAGGAAAACGATTTTTCCCGCCGCGCCGCCGCCGTGGGCTGGCGCAACGTGTTGGCCGCCGATGTGTTCGTGTACCACGTCGGCGGCGTGAGTTTCGGCGATTCCGCCAGACACGAGGCCATGGAACACGCCGCGCGTACATTGGCGGCCTTGCACCCGGATTACGACGACAGGGTGCGCGATTTCATCCGCCGCGATCCGCCGGCGCGGTTGCGCGCGCGCATCGACCGGGCGCGGGCCGCCCTCGGCGGCGCCGAATTCGCCGCCGTCATGGACGAGCGGGCGCGGATGCGCGCCATTCGCGCGCCGGAGATCCGCGCGCCATTGCGTCCGCCCCTGCCCACGGTGCTGCATGTCATGCACAATTGGGGCGGCGGCATCGACCGTTGGGTGCGGGATTATTGCGAAGCGGATCTCGATTGCCGCAATCTCGTGCTGCGCGGACGCACTTCGCGCAACGGCGCCGTCGCCGAACTGGACCTGGTCGATCCCCGCTTCGGGCAGGCGGCGCTGATGAGTTGGACGCTGGCCGCGCCCATCCACGGCACCGCCATCGATCATGCCGAATACGCCGCCATCGTGCGCTGGATTTGCGCGGCCTTTGAAGTGCGCGCCGTATTGGTGTCGTCGCTGATCGGTCATGCGCTCGAACTCTTGCGCCTCGATCTGCCCGTTGTATTCATTACGCACGATCTCTATCCGTTCTGCCCGGCGCTGTTCGCGGCTTTCGACGCGCCCTGCACCCGTTGCGGCGACGACGAATTGGGACGCTGCCTGCGCGAAAACTCGCACAATGCTTTCTGGCACATTGCCGATGTCCGCTACTGGCAGGCGTTGCGCGCGGCCTTCGCGGCGCGGTTGATGGCGGACAACATCCATATCGTGGCGCCGGGCAAGGATGTGCACGCGCGCTGGGCGGCGCTTTTCCCGGATTTTGCCGCGCGGCCCTGGACATGTATCCCGCACGGCCTGGGGGCGGCGCTCGCGCGCGGCCCGGCGATGCCGGCGGCGCGCGCGAATCCGGGTTTCATGGCGCGAACGGACGAATTGCCGCGCCTGCGGGTATTGATTCCGGGACGCCTGCTGCCGCACAAGGGGCTGTGGCTATGGCGGCAGATTTTCGACGAGTTGCGCGCCTTCGCCGATGTCCTGTTGCTGGGCTGCGGCGATTTCGGCCTGCCTTTCGCGGATTGCGCCGGGGTCGAAGTCGAACCTGAATACGCGATCGAGGAGCTTCCCGGACGGGTGGCGCACTGGCAGCCGGATTGCGCCCTCCTGCTGTCGGTATTGCCGGAGAGCTTCGGCTATACATTGGCCGAAATGCAGGCGCTCGCCGTGCCAGTGCTGGCGACCCGCGTCGGCGCCTATGCCGAACGCGTCGATGAGGGCTGGAACGGTTTTCTCGTCGAAGCGCAAGCCCACGCCGTGCTGGAAAAGCTCCGCGCGTTCTCTCGCTCGCGCGACCGTCTCGATGCCGTGGCCGACATCCTGCGTTTCAGCCCGGTGCGCACGGCGTTCGACATGGTTGCCGACTATCGCCGCCTGCTGCCGGATCTGGCCGCCGATGACGCGTGCGGCGGGGCGGAAACCCTGCTCGTCACGCTTGCCGAGCGCCTGCGCGTGCAGGAAGAAACCGTGAATCTGCGCGCTCGCATACAGGCGCGCGATGACGAGGCCAATGCGCGGGCGCTCAACCAGCGCCGCCTGGAGTCGATGGTGGAAGCGCTGGCCAGGCAGCACGCGGCCATCCTGCATTCCACCTCGTGGCGGATAAGCGCCCCCGTGCGCGTCCTGGGCCGCCTGTGGAACGCCCTGCGCCACAAGTTCTCGCCGCCGGAAGAAAAACCGCAAGCGGTGCGCACGCGCGTCGAGCGGCGGAAAAAACCGCGTCCGCCCGCTCCCGTGCCGCCCTTGTTGCGCTCACGGGCCGCCGCCCGCTACTGGTTGTGCGAAGCCATCGGCGTGCCCGACGGCACGGTCATCATCGCCAGCGGCGGCTCGGAACCGCCGCCGCGGGCGCAGGAAAATTTCATCGCCCTCGCCGATGCCGTCACCCGCCGCAGCACGCGCGCCTGCTTCGTCTGGTGCGGCGGCCAGGAAGGTCTCGACGCCGCCACCGTACTCGCCCTCAAACTCCTGCGCGAAGTGCGCGATCTGTTCGTGCTCGACAGGCGGCTGGAAGCGGAAGTTTTCGCCGGCGCCGACGTGCTCCTCCTGCCGATGCTGGACGAAAGCGGCAATGACAAGGGCACGGTCGCGGGCATTCCGCGCGTCGCCCTGCCGCTCGGGCAATACGAAACCGGCGCCGACGGCATCATGAGCGCCACGATCGCGCGGCTGCTGCAATACTGCGACAACGCGGCCGGGAGTGAAGCGCGCCCGCTTTGATCGCGGCCTTCCGTCATACCGTCTCGCGGTCGAACGATGGCCGCCGTCCGCCCTCCCCGCGTTTTTCCGGCAAGGCCGCCGCCGTCACGCCCGCAGCAGCAGTACGACCGCCTGGGCGGCGATGCCTTCGCCGCGCCCGGCGAAGCCGAGGTTTTCGGTGGTCTTGCCCTTGATATTCACGTCCCCGGCGTCGATGCCGAGATCGGCGGCGATGTTGGCGGCCATTTGCGCCGCGTGCGGCGAAATTTTCGGCTCCTGGCAGATGATCGTGGCGTCGACATTGCCCACGGCCCAGCCCGTCGCGCGTACTTTGGCGAACGCATCGCGCAGCAGCGCGCGGCTGTCGGCGCCGGCGTAGCGCGGGTCGGAGTCGGGAAACAACCGCCCGATGTCGCCCAGTCCGGCGGCGCCGAGCAGCGCATCGGTAATGGCATGCAACAGCACGTCGGCATCGGAGTGCCCGAGCAGGCCGCGCTCGAACGGAATGGCGACGCCGCCGAGAATCAGCGGGCGGCCCGCGACCAGAGCATGTACATCGACCCCTTGGCCGATGCGGAAAGCGGGTTTCATGGTGTTTTCTCCCATGGCGTTTTCTCCTCCTCGCCGCCGCCTTCTCCGCGATGGCGCAAAATCCATTCGGCAAGACGCGCATCGAACGGCCACGTCACCTTGAGATTGGCGGCATCGCCTTCGACCAGCCTGGGGCGCAGTCCGGCGGCTTCGATGGCGCCGGCTTCGTCGGTGACGCCGCGCGCGTTCTCCAGCGCGCGGCGCAGCATCACATAGCGGAACATCTGCGGCGTCTGCGCCCGCCAAAGACGGTCGCGCGTCACGGTGGCGTCGACGCGCGCGTGTTCGTCGGCGCGCTTGAGCGTATCGGCCACCGGCGTCGCCAGCAAGCCGCCGACATCGTCATGCGCCAACTCGCGCATCAGCTTCTCGATGTGCCAGCGCGCCAGGCAGGGACGCGCGGCATCATGCACCAGCACCCAATCGGTGGCGGACACTTCGCCCGAAATGGCGCGCAGTCCGGCGAGCACCGAATCGGCCCGCGTCGGCCCGCCGCAGAAAAGCGGGGCGAGACGCGGGCCGAGGTCGCGCCAGTCGTGACGCGCCCATTCGGCGTCATCGACCGGCAGCACGACGAACACCCGTTCGATGCCGGGCGCGGCGCACAGCGCGGCGAGCGCATGATGGATGAGGGGCTTGCCGAGTAGCGGCAAGTATTGCTTGGGCAACGCGGCCCCCATGCGCGCGCCGCTGCCGGCGGCGGGCACGAGGGCGAAATGGCGGGGATCGGATTGCATGGCCGGG
>JAIRLA010000195.1 GCA_031259795.1 Azoarcus sp. | reverse complement strand
GTCTCAAAGAGCAAGGAAATGGTGGATTTGACCATCCGCTTGTGGTGTTCGCTCACCAAACCGGAAGGTTTTGCAGCTTGGCAAGAAAAGTTTTCGTATATCTATACGTAAACACTCTCCGGAAAGGAGGAAAATATGGGGTGAGCGTTTGGGGGTGATGTAACCGTACATGCGGGAACGATGTCCACGGTCTGTACACATTGCGAGGAGCGCAGCGACGTGGCAATCCAGTTCGTTCTATCCGGCGCGAAGCGCCGCTGTCGAGGGGGCGGGGAGAATTCTTTGGCGGAACTCGTCATTGCGAGGAATTCCCCTTTCCCGCTTGGCGGCGCAGGCGGGCGATGACGGAGAAATGTGATGGTCCGCTCCGTCATGGCGCGCTTTCCGCTTCTGTCTCCCATTGGTCGATCACCAGGCGCAGGCGGAAATCGCCGCGAAAAATTTCGAGCAGGCGCGGCAAGGCGGCGGCGGCGTCGTCCTGATAGCCAAGGTAGTCGATGCTCCAGCCTTGGTCGATGAGCCGCGCCGGGCGTCCATGCGCATCGAGGGTGCGCACTTCGGAACCGACGGGCGGCGCGGCCTGCACCCACGCGGCCAGGCGGGCGAGCGACAATTCGGCATCGGCGATGCCCGGGAAAAATGCGGGCATGAGGTCGGCGGCCCGCGCGGCGTGGTGGCGCGTGCCGTCGGCGAGGGAAAGCTCCGCGCCTTCCGGACCGGCGTCGAGTCTGGCGGCGATCTGGCCAAACGGGCCGGAGATTGTCCAGCGGTCGGCGGCGGGCTGGCGCCGCCATTCGAAGCGGCCCGTGGCCGAGCGTTCCCCGTCGCTTGCCGAGACGCGGCCTGTCAATGCGAATGCGGCGGCGGCTTGCCGTATCGCGGGTTCGGCGGGCTGCGCGGCAGGGGGGGGGAGCGTACACGCCGCGAGCGCGCACGCGGACAGGAATACGCCCGCGCGCCGGAAGAAGAGATGCGCGGGTTTCAAGGCTTTGTTCCCGGCTTGTACAAACGGCGCGTCGTTTGTTGCAAGAGAGTATTGCCGGGATGGGCCGCCAGCGCTTCGTCGAGAATGCGGCGGGCATCGTCATTGCGCTCCAGCCGCCACAGCACTTCGCCGAGATGGGCGGCGATTTCGGGGTCGGTGCGCAGGGCATAGGCTTCTTCGAGCTGTTTCAGCGCGCCGGCGAGATCGCCGCGCTTGAAAAGCACCCAGCCCATGCTGTCGAGAATGAAGGCGTTTTCGGGGGCAAGTTCCAGCGCGCGGGCGATCAGGCGTTCGGCTTCTTCCAGCCGGATGCCGCGATCGGCGAGCGAGTAGCCCAGCGCGTTGTAGGCGTGGGCATGGTCGGGGTGGAGGGCGATGAGCTTGCGCAGCCGTCCTTCCAGCACTTCGTGCATGCCGATGCGCTCGGCGAGCATTGCCGATTCGTAGAGCAGGTCGCTGTCGTCGGGCTGCTCGCGCAGCACCCGGTCGACGAGGTTGTAGGCTTCCCGCGCCCGTCCGGCATCGGCGAGCAACTGGGCCTCGGCGAGCAGGAAACGGCGGCGGATGTCGGGGTCGGGATCGGCGGCGTTGGCGAGCAGGCGGCGGGCCTGATCGACGCGGCCTTCTTTTGCCAGGCTCTGGGCGCTGCGGATGCGCGCTTCGGCGGCGTGATTGCCGGGGCCGACGGCGTCGTACCATTTGCGCGCGGCGGCATGCGCGCCGCGTTCGTCGGCGATCTTGCCCAACTGGATGCGGAGCATGTCGGCCTGCGGATGTCCGGCTTCGATGGCTTTCGTCAACAAGGATTCGGCGGTGGCGGGGTCGCCGAGTTCGATGGAGAGCAGGGCGACGGCGTAGAGCAGGTCACGGTCGCCGGGAGCGGCTTCGAGCAGGATGTTGAATTCGGCGCGCGCCGCCTCGAACTGGCGGGAGGCGACGAGGCTGCGGGCGTAGGCGAGCCGCAAGTCACGGTTGCCGGGATTGCGGTCGAGAGCGCCTTCGAGCAATTGGCTGGCTTCGGCTTCGGCATCGGTTTCGATCAGAATCTGTGCCTTCATGAGCAGCGCTGGTTGCCAGTCGGGACGCAGTTCGAGCGCGCGGTCGATCGCGCCCGCCGCTTCCGTCAGCTGCCTGGAGATCGCCGAAGCCTGGGCGCGGGCGAAATGCGCCTCGGGGTGGGCGAGATAGGGTTCGGTGAGCTTGTAGATGATGGCGCGCGAAGCCTCCCTGTCCTCGGCCCGCGCCAGCGCGCGATTGAGTTCCAGCAAGTTGACGGCGAGCTTGTCCGGGTCCTGCGCCAGCACGCGCGCGAGCATGTTCTGCACGTTGTCGAGGATGTCGGAATGGCCGCGCGCGATGTTCTCCATCAACTGGCGGGCTTCGCCCGATTGCGGGGCGATTTCGCTCCACAGGCGCGAGGCTTCGGTGATGAGGCGGGAGTCGCGCGCGGCAAAGGCGATCTGCGTGGCGCGGCGGGCGATGCGCGGGTCGCGCGTCTTGCGCGCGAGGTCGAGATAGGTTTGCGCGGCCAGATCGAGTTGTCCGCGCGCTCCGGCAATCTCGGCGAGGAGGAAATCGTGGAGTACCTCCGGCGTGAGTTCCTGGGGGGGAAGCTCCGCGGCGGCGAAGGAAGCGGAAGCGCCGCTGCCGCCGTCGATGGCGTCATCTCCGGCAGCCGCCTCCCCGGCATCTTCATCATCGTCGTCGTCATCGTCATCGTCGCCGCCATCTTCCCCGGTCTCCGCGTTTTCCCCGGCGGAAATCCCGGCGCCGGCCGCCGCGTCTTTTCCGGCATCCGCCGCGAACGCGGGAACGCCCGGCAGGATGAACGCCAGGATCATGCCGAAATGGATGAAGTAACGGGCAAGCGCATGTTTCATCGTAGAATCGCTCCGGATTGAAACCCCGTCCTCGCGGGGAGAGTCATTTTGGGCGGCAAGACATCCGCGCCCGCCGTGCGACGGGGCGGACCAGGCCGGTCGCCAATGGCAGGCATTATGCCGGAATGGCGGCAAGCGCGGAAATGCGCGGGGGCGAAGCATCGCCGATTACCGCGCCGGGGGCGCTCTGGAAATGAGGAAACGACATGACGCGGACGCCGGGCCG
>JAIRLA010000138.1 GCA_031259795.1 Azoarcus sp. | reverse complement strand
TGCGCAAACTTTTGACCATCCTCAATGCCATGGTCCGAACCGGAAAAGCCTGGGATGAAGCGCTTCATTGCTCTTGACTCGGAAGACAGTTGCTCCCCCGCTTGGCGGGCGAGAGGGCGCCCGAAAGGCAGGAGAGGGTTTCCAACCATCCGGCGCGAAGCACCACTGTTTTCTTTGCGGCGGGGAGTGGACAGGCGTCTCGTTTCTTCCTCCCCCTTTTTATCCAGCGTCGATTCGCTCCGGATGATACGAACTGGATTGCCACGTCGATTCGATGCTGTTTATAAATTTTATGCCAAAATGCTACAATAGAGAAGAGAGTCGAGAACTGCGGAGAACCACGCGGCAAGGAGCCATGAACAAGCAGACGAATAGCCCGTCAGACGAGATACTTACGATCGACGAGGCCGCCGCCCATTTGAAAGCAGGCAAGCGTACTGTTTATCGCCGCCTCGTGGCGAGCGGGAGACTCCCGGTATTCAAGCTCGGCGAGATGTGGCGCTTCCGGCGTGGCGATCTGGAACAGTGGATCGGCAAAGCAGCGTTGGGTAACGATGACGGAGGAGCGAAATGACCAGCAGCAGCGCCGTCGCCCTTCAGTCCAAAGCCAACCCGCAGCAGCTCGAAGCCATCCTTGCCGCCGATGGCCCTGTGCTCATCATCGCGGGGCCGGGTTCCGGCAAGACTTTTACACTGGTCGAGCGCATCGTCCATCTCATCACGCACAAAGGCGTCGAACCCGAGTCGTTGTTTGTCGTCACCTTCACCGACAAGGCCGCGCGCGAGCTGACCACGCGCATCTCCCACCGACTGGCCGAGGCCAACATCAAATTCAACCTGAATGAGATGTACCTGGCCTGTTCAACCAGTTCCTGCGCTTCCTTCAGGACGGCGGCATCGGCGAGTACGAGGACGAATCCGGGTACGCGCTCAAGGGCTGTGTGTCGTTCCTCACCATCCACCAGTCGAAGGGGCTGGAGTTCCCGGTCGTCGTGTGCGGCTCGCTGGAAGCGATGCCACGCAAGCAGTACGACGAACTGGACGTGCTGCTGGAGGACGGCGGCTACCTCTCGAAAGAACGCTTCGAACCGCTCGACCACATCAAGAATTTCGATTTCCGGCGGCTGTTCTACACGGCCTTCTCGCGCGCGCAGAATCTGCTGGTGCTGGCCGCGCAGGAGCGTCGAGGCCGGGGCAAGTCGCCGTCGAAATATTTCGAGCGCCTGTTCTACGGGCTGCCGGGCTGGCTCGACGTTAATCTGTCGGCGCTGACCTTCGAGGCGGTAAGGCAGATCGACCTCAAGCGCGAGTACTCGTTTACCTCGCATATCACCGTGTTCGAGAACTGCGCCGAGCAGTACCGCTTCTTCAAGGATCTGGAGTTCGCGCCCATCCGCGAAAGCCCGATGCTGTTCGGTACGCTGGTGCATCAAACCATCGAGGACATCCACAAGGCCGTGCTGCGCGGCGAGGAAGCCAGCATCACCTTCGACGCCATCAAGGGGTGGTTTTCGGCCAACTACGCCATGCTGTCGAAGAAGGAGCGCGTGTACCTCGCGCCGTCCTCCCAGCAGGCGGCCTTGCTGCACGTCGTGCGCTACTACGAGCGCGAGAACGGCAACTGGGATCGCATCAAGGAAGCCGAGGTCGAGATTTCGCTGGTCAAGGATCAGTACATCCTCAAGGGCAGCGTTGACCTGATTCGCGGCGAACGGGACACGGTGGAGATCATCGACTTCAAGTCGGAGAAGAAGCCCGATATGGAGAAGGATCGGGATCGGCTGCGCCAGTACCAGAGCCAGTTGGAGGTGTACGCCCATCTGGTCGAGGCGCGCACCGGCCAGAAGGTCGGCCGGATGCACCTGTACTACACGGGCGAGGACAGCGGGAACCCTTGCGTCTCTTTTGCCAAGGACGAGCGCGCCATCGACAAGACCATCGCCCGCTTCGACGACATCGTGGCGCGCATCGAGCGGCAGGACTATCGCCTGGCCGCGCGTCCTGTCAGGCTGTGCCAGAATTGCGACATGCGCGCCTATTGCGACAACAAGAACTGGAAATTCAGGAAGACCGGAACATGACGAAAACCACCATGCCCGCGCAGGAAAGCCTGCAACTGGACACGTCCAATGCCGCCACCGATGTTGGGAAGTATGAGTTCGAGCCGATCAAGGGCTACCCGATGCTGAACTGGCGCGGCAAGCGCCCGTTCACCTCGACACAGTATTACCCGGCGCAGTTGAAGGAAGTCCACGGCGAGGAAGTGGACGGCTGGCGCAACAAGATTTTCTGGGGCGACAATCTTCAGGTAATGAGCCATTTGCTGAAGGAGTTCAGGGGGAAGATCGATCTGATCTACATCGACCCGCCGTTCGACTCGAAGGCTGATTACAAGATGACGGTCAGCGTCAAAGGCAAGACCACATCTAATGACTGGCAGTCTTTTGAAGAAAAGCAATATGGCGACATCTGGACTAACGATGAGTATCTCCAGTTCATGTACGACCGCATAGTATTGGCTCGTGAACTGCTTTCTTCCGAAGGCGCCATCCTCGTGCACTGCGACTGGCACAAGTCACACCATCTTCACTGCCTGCTGGACGAAGTTTTCGGAACCGCCAACTTTCGGAATGAAATCATCTGGGCTTACCCTGGGCGTGAAATGCATATTGAAAACAAGTACAACGCCAAGCATGACACACTTCTCTTTTATGCCAGATCAGACTCTGCTCGCGTATATATGAAGCAAATAGCTGTTGCATACGACCGGGAGGAGCGACTTAAAACATTACGACGCAAGGTTCATCAGGACGACGATGGTCGTGAATGGGTCTGGGAGACACGCGGTCAGGCTGCTGGTCAAGAGCCTTATAAAAGATATGTTGACGATATATTGGAGGATGGCAAGGCGATCAACGACTACTGGAGCGATCTGGATTATTCAGATGTCGACGACTGCTGGGACGATGTGCAGTTTCTTCGCGGGAATGATCCACAGCGAACCGGCTATCCAACCCAGAAGCCGGAATCCCTGCTGGAAAGAGTCATTAAAGGACATACCAAGTCAAGCGGTCTGGTTCTGGATTTCTTCATGGGATCAGGTACCACGCAGGCGGTAGCGATGAAGCTCGGACGCCGTTTCATCGGCGCTGACATCAACCTTGGCGCAATCCAGACAACCACCAGGCGGCTGATCGGCGTAGCCGACAAACTGCGGCGGGAGCCGCTCCTCGACCAAAACGCCCAGTATTTCACTGGCTTCGAGATCTACAATGTCAACCACTACGATATCTTCCGCAATCCGGTTCAAGCCAAGGACTTGCTCATCGAGGCGCTGGAAATACAGAAGCTGGAGTTCAGCACCGTGTTCGACGGCGAGAAGGACGGGCGCATGGTCAAGATCATGCCGGTCAACCGCATCGCCACGCGCGCCGACCTCAACGAGCTGATCGCTGGCTTCGACTACAAGGCGTGGGAGCGCAGGCAAAACGAGAACCCGAACCGCCCGGTCGAAAAGATCGCCCTCGTTTGCATGGGTCACGAGCCGGATTTGGCTGCGCAACTGGAACTGGCTGTCGAACCCTTCAAGATCGACGTGGAGGTGGTAGACATCCTGCGCGACAAGGCCGATCTGGAGTTCAAGCGCGATTCGCAGGCCAGGGTGTTCGTCGAAAATGGCGAACTCGTCATCGAAAAGTTCTACCCGATGAATCTGCTGCAAAAACTCTCGCTCCAGAAGGAAGCGGTCGAGGACTGGAAAGAACTGGTCGAATCCGTGCTGATCGACTGGAACTACGACGGCGCGGTGCTGCAACCGGCCGTGGTAGACATCCCGGGTAAAAACGAACTGGTCAAGGGCGCGTACAAGGTGCCGGAAGACGCGGCCACCATCCGTGTGAAGATTACCGACCTGCTGTCGGAATCGTGGGAAGGGAGTATCGGCAATGGCGACTAAGCGCGCAACCGCCAAGGCCGGTGCGTCGATGGACTTCGCCTTCTTCTTGTTCCTTTGGCACTTTTACCAGAGCAATCGCGGGGCGATCCGCCAGCACTACAAGGAACCGACCCGCAAGTTCCTCGACTTCAACAACCCGGAGAAGAACCCGAAGGCTTTCCTGCGCCAGCCGCAGTTCGAGGCGCTCGAGACCTATGTATTCCTGAAAGAGTTCCTCGGCAACGCCAAGGTCGAGGAGATTTTCCAGGATTGGTTCGAGAAAAAGGGGCGGTTCGCAGGCCGTACCGAAGGTGGCGTCGTCACCGGCAATGCAGGCCAGACTGGCCTGTTCGATGCCGTTACGCAGGATCAATACAAAGCGGTGTTCGCGGTGATGCGCAAGAATTCGCGCACCTACCCGAACTACATCTTCGCGCTGACGATGGGCGCCGGCAAAACCATCCTGATGGCGACCTGCATCTTCTACGAGTTCCTGCTGGGTGACAAATTCGGGAAGGACGCGCGCTACTGCCACAACGCGCTGGTGTTCGCGCCGGACAAGACGGTACTGCAATCGCTGAAGGAAATCGAATCTTTCGATTTCACCCGCGTGGTGCCGCCGGAGTACGTCAACTTTCTGACTACGCACCTGCGCTTCCACTACCTCGAAGAGGCGGGCGCCTCGCTGGATACGCTGGATCGCTCGCGCTTCAACATCATCGTCTCCAACACGCAGAAGATCATCCTCAAGCGCCAGCACAAGGAAAAAACCTCCGTTGACAAGCTGTTCGGCGCGACCGCCGAAACGCTCACGGCCACCGGCGTCTATGCCGAAGCCGCCGATCTCTACGGTTTTGACCAGCCGGAAGAAGAAGGCGAACTGACCACCAACCAGCGGTTCGAGAAGCTGCGCCGTCTGGAACAGTTGGGCATCTACGTAGACGAGGCCCACCACGCCTTCGGCAGGGCGCTAGCCAAAGACATGGGCGTCGGCGCGAAGGAAACCGACACCAGCCTGCGCACCACTATCGACAGGCTCGCCGCCAGCCTGAACGCGGCGGGCACGCGCGTGGTGGCCTGCTATAACTACACGGGGACGCCCTATGTCGGGCGCGATGTGTTGCCGGAAGTGGTGTACGCCTACGGCCTGAAGGAAGCGATCGACAAGGGCTTTCTCAAGAAAGTAGTGCTGCACGGCTACAGCAACACCCGCACCGACGAATTTGTGGATATCGCCATCGAAGCCTTCCTGAAGGAATCCGGCGAACTGCGCCCAGAGGGACTGCTGCCCAAGTTGGCATTCTTCGCCGCCACCATCGCCGAACTGACCGACGATCTGCGACCGGCGGTCGAGCGCGCGTTGCGCAGGCACGGCATTCCGACCTCGCGCATTCTGGTCAACGTGGGCGACGACAAACTCACTACCAACGACGACATCCGCGAATTCAACCGGCTCGACACCGAAGGCTCGGAAAAGCAGTTCATCCTGCTGGTCAACAAGGGCCGTGAAGGCTGGAACTGCCGGTCGCTCTTCGGCGTGGGCCTGTTCCGTGAGCCGAAGTCGAAGGTGTTTGTGCTGCAAGCCACCATGCGCTGCCTGCGCGCCATCGGCGAGGCCCAGCACACCGGCCACGTCTTCCTTTCCGATGCCAACCTAAAGACGCTCAACGACGAGTTGCAACAGAACTTCCGCATCAGCGCCGACGGGCTGCAAAAGATCGGCAGCGACAAGGAGCGCGTGGAAGTGCATGTGGTCGAGCCGCCGGTCAAAATCAAACTGGCGCGCGTAAAGAAACTGTTCCACGTGCGTGAAAAAAAGCTCAGTCCTGGCCAGGCGCTGGGGCTTGACCGCGCAGACAAGGAAGCATGGAACGCTCTGGTCGAGAAATACCGGCTGATCGAAACGCAGCAGGATGGGCTGACCAACGCGGCCTGTGCTTCGGGCAGCCGCATCTTCGACCTGACCGAACGCCGTGAGAAGCGCACGTTCTCGCGGCTGACGCTGGTCGCCGAGGTGTCGCGCTACCTCAACCGCCGCCCGCTGGAGATCGAAGAACTGCTCGACGCCACGAAGGAAGGCGCCGACGAACTGGTCGCCATGACCAACGAGTTCAACGAGCTGCTCTACGACGAGATCATCCCGCGCCTGTTCCGTCAGTTGTATGATCTGGACGAGTACACGCACAACGAAGAACACGAGGTCGATCTCATCAAGCCGCCCCCGAACGGCTACTACGAGGTGACGGCAGCCAAGGACAAGATCGTCCGGATGAACGACACGCAGATCAAGGATGAAGAGCGCGCCAAGAGCTTCCACCTCGACACCTACTGCTTCGATTCCGATTCGGAGAACAGGCTGTTCCGGGATTTGCTGCGCGAGCAGCGCGTGAAGAAAATCTACTTCACCGGCATGTTGACCCACGGGCACTCCGACTTTTTCATCCAATACATAGACCCGGATTCGCGCGCCGTGCGCAGCTATTACCCGGACTTCATCTTTCAGCGCGAGGAGCCGGACGGCAGCCTGAAGTACGTGATCGTCGAGGTGAAGGCCGACAACCAGATCGAGGATGCAGTGGTGCAGGCCAAGAAGGACTTCGCCCAGCAAATCGCGGTGGCCAGCGGCATGGAGTACCAAATCATCAAGTCGAGCGATGCCGATAAACGGGCCTATCGCATACTCATGTAGATTTCAGGACGGTTCTCCAACGAGGTCATTGCTGGAGACGACCGATCCCAGAAAGCGGAGATCAGTCAAAGACTGCTCCATTTGCGCAAAGCGATTGTGTCGTACCAAGAATCCATTCCAATAGGCCCGCCTT
Source organism: Azoarcus sp. (assembly GCA_031259795.1). Lineage (GTDB taxonomy): Bacteria > Pseudomonadota > Gammaproteobacteria > Burkholderiales > Rhodocyclaceae > WRNU01. The sequence continues at coordinate 3,685 of JAIRLA010000138.1, read as the reverse complement.
GAACCGCCGCATGGATTACCACGTCGATGCGCTCCTCCCCCCGCCTCGTCATTGCGAAGAGCGAATCGACGTGGCAATCCAGTTCGTTCCATCCGGCGCGCAGCGCCGCTGTTTCGGCGTGTGTGGATAACCTATGCCGCGCCGCTGATCCGCCAGTATCGCGGCAAAAGCGCGGCAACGCGCTTCCGGGGGCGGACTCACTTCGCCGCGTCCGCTTCTCCCCAGGCGATGCGCGCCCGCCGAGCTTCCTCGAAAAGCCTTTCGAGACGTTCGCCGTTGCCGGAAAGCAGCAGGGAGCGGATCAGGGCCAGCTCGCCCAGATATTGATCCAGTTCGCCCAGGAGCGCCTGGCGGTTGGCGAGGCAGATGTCGCGCCACATCTCGGGGTGGCTGCCCGCGATGCGGGTGAAGTCGCGGAAGCCGCTGGCGGCGTGGGAGAAAAGCAGTTCGGCGTTGGCGCGGCCCGCGAGATCGTGGACGAGGCCGAAGGCGAGCAAGTGCGGCAGGTGGCTGACGGCGGCGAAGACGCGGTCGTGATCGTGCGGCGCCATGTCGACGACCGCCGCTCCGGCGGCGCGCCACGCGGCGCGGACTTTTTCGATGGCCTCGGGGGCGTTTTCCGGCAAGGGCGTGAGCACCGTGCGCTTGCCGTGGAAAAGCGCGGCGCTCGCCGCTTCCGCGCCGCTTTTCTCGGCGCCAGCGATGGGATGCGCGGGGACGACACAGGGCAGGTGGGCATGGAGGCGGCGGTAGGCGGCGGCGATGACGTCTCCCTTGGTGCTGCCCGCGTCGGAGACGATCGTGCCCGTCCGCAGGTGCGGTGCCATGGCTTGCATGACGGCGTCGGTCTGGCCGACCGGCATCGCCAACAGGACGAAATCCGCGCCGTCGAGCGCCGCCGCCCAATCGGCGGCGATCTCGTCGATGATGCCGAGCGCGCGCGCGCGTTCGAGCGAAAGCCGCGAACGCCCCACGCCGATGACGCGCGCGGCTTCGCCTTTTTCGCGCAAGGCCAGCGCGAAAGAACCGCCGATGAGGCCGACGCCGCAGATGACCAGTTTGCCGATCAGGGCCATGGCCGCGCCCGTCTCAGGCCAGCGCTCGGCGCAGGGCGGCGATGAAGCGCGCGTTTTCGCCGGGCAGGCCGATCGACACCCGCAGCCATTGCGGCAGGCCGTAACCGGCGATGGGACGCACGATGACGCCTTGCGCAAGCAAGGCCCGATTCACCTTTTCACCGTCGCCCACCCTGACGGTGACGAAATTGCCGCTGGACGGAATCCATTCCAGCCCCAGTTCCGCAAAGGCGGCGGTCAATTGCGCCATGCCCCGCCGGTTGTTTTCGGCGGCTTCGAGCACGAAATCCTCATCCGCCAGCGCCGCCAGCGCCGCCGCCTGCGCCACGCTGGACGCATTGAACGGCTGGCGCACGCGGTTCATCAAATCCGCCACCTCCGCGTGCGCGATGCCGTAGCCCAACCGCAGCCCCGCCAGGCCATACGCCTTGCACAAGGTGCGCGACACCAGCAGATTGGGAAAACGCGCGATCCACGCAATGGCGTCGTAACGCTTCTCCGGCGGCAGGAATTCGGTATAAGCCTCGTCGAGCACGACGAGCACGTCCGGCGGCACACGGGCGAGGAAAGCCTCGATCTCGCCGCCGGGCAGGAAAGTGCCGGTCGGATTGTTGGGATTGGCGATGAAAACGATGCGGGTGGCCTCGTCGATGGCCGCCGCCATGGCGTCGAGATCGTGGCCGTAATCCCTGGCCGGAACCTGGATGCCGCGCGCGCCGCGCGCAAGAGTCGCCAGCGGATAGACCGCGAACGAATATTGCGAAAATACCGTCGCGTCGCCAGGAGCGAGAAAGGCTTGCGCGGCGATTTCCAGCACATCGTTGGAACCGTTGCCGATCACCAGTCGCGCCATGTCTACGCCGTACTTTTCCGCCAGCGCCGCCTTGAGCGCGAAGGCGTTGCCATCCGGATAACGCGCCCCCTCCGCCAGCGCCGCGGCCGCCGCCGCGCGGGCCTTCGGACTCATGCCGAGGGGATTTTCGTTGGAAGCGAGCTTGACGATATCCCGCTCGGGGATGCCCGTTTCGCGGGCAAGCTCCGCGATCGGCTTGCCCGGCTGGTATGGCGACAAGGCGCGGATATGCGCGGGCGCGCGGTTGGCGACACTCATTGTTTCTCTCTCCTCGATCATTTGCTTCCGCCATCAATCCGCGCTGGCGGGATACGACCCCAGCACCTTGACGAAGCCCGCGCGCTCGCCAAGCTCCGCGAGCGCGGCGGCCAGCGGCGCGTCGTCGCGGTGGCCGAGCACGTCTATGTAGAAGACATATTCCCACATACCGCCGGGCGCGGGGCGCGATTGCAGGCGCGACATGTCGATGCCGTGGCGGGCGAGCGGATCGAGCAGCGCGTGCATCGCGCCGGGGCGATTGGGCGCGGCGCAGATGAACGAAGTCTTGTCCCGTCCCGAAGGGCCGGCCTCATGATGCGCGACGACGAAAAAGCGCGTGGAATTATTGGAATTATCCTCGATATTCGAAGCCAGCTTGTCCAGCCCGTAAAGCGCCGCCGCCGCCTCGCCCGCGATGGCGCAGGATTCCGGGTCCTCCGCCGCCATGCGCGCCGCCTCGGCGTTGCTCGCCACCGGCACGCGCGGCAGGGCCGCGAGGTTGCGGTTGAGCCATTCATGGCACTGGGCGAGCGACTGGGCATGTGAATACAAGCGTCGCGCCGCGCCGATCTCCCCGGCGCGCGACAGCAGATGGTGATGAATGCGCAGTTGCACCTCGCCGCAGACCTTGAGCGAATGCGCCAGCAGCAGATCGAGCGTACTGCCGACCGCGCCCTCGCTGGAGTTTTCCACCGGCACGACACCGTAATCGGCGTGATTCGCCTCCACCGCGCGGAACACCTCGTCGATGGAGACCTGCGGCAGCAAGACCGGCCCGGCGCCGAAATGCTTGCGGCTGGCGCTCTCGGAGAACGTTCCCGCCGGGCCGAGATAAGCGACCTTGAGCGGCAGTTCGAGCGCGAGACAGGCCGACATCACCTCGCGGAAAATCTGCCGCGCCGCGCCCTCCGGCAAAGGGCCGGGGTTGATGCCGACGATCCGCTGCAACACCTGCGCCTCGCGCTCCGGCCGGTAAGGATGACCGGCCTCGCCATGGCGCGCCTTGATCCGCCCGACCTCCTGCGCACAACGGGCGCGGCGGTTCAGGAGTTCCAGCACCTGCCGGTCGAGTTCGTCGATTTCCCGGCGCTTATCCGCCAGTTCCTGTTGCAAGGGAAGAGCATTCATGAATAAACCGCGGCGATCCGGCACGGACAAGAAAGGACGTAATGGTCGCACCGTCCTGAAATTTAGGGAAGCGCGGCAGGGGGCGGGCGCTTGTAGCGACGAGTCCCGCCAAGGATCGGCGGCGCTTCGGACTTCCCTCCCTCGTTTGCGGGGGAGGGGAGTTCCGCCATGGATATAGTAAAATCAGAGGGTGCTTACTTAAATACAGATAATAAAGCTTGTTGAAGGCTGAAGAACTGGTTGGTTGTTGTGACGGCGCGCCAGATGCGCAAGGTCAGGTCGACCATGGACTCCTTGTGCGAGACCACCTTGGTTCGTCGGGTAAATCTTCCCGGATGGCGGCGCGTATTGCTGTTGTCGCGCTCGATGC
>JAIRLA010000041.1 GCA_031259795.1 Azoarcus sp. | reverse complement strand
GAGTGATCGCGGGTCTGGAGATGGATGCGCCCGTCGCGCAGCAGGTACAGGCGCGAGTCGCCAGCGTGCGCCCAGTAGGCGCTGCCTTCCTGGATGACGCAGGCCACCATGGTGGTGCGCGGCGCCTCGCGCAAGCCTTTTTCAAGGGCGTAATCGAGAATGGCGCCGTGCGCCTGGGAAAGTTCGCGCGACAGGAACATGGACGGGTCCAGCAGCATGGGCCGCGCTTCGCGCTGGAAGGCGTTGGTCATGTACTGCACCGCGATGTGGGCGGCGATCTCGCCGTGCAGGTGCCCGCCCATGCCATCGGCCAGCACCATCAGCAGCGCGTTGCGCGAATAGCAGTGCGCAAGACGATCCTGGTTGCTCTTGCGTCTGCCGATGCGGCTTTCCTGGAAAATGGTGAATTTCACGGCGGCGTTCCTCAGTTCCTGCCGATCGAGGATTTGAGCTTCGACAGGAAGTCGCCGAACCGGCTCTGGGGCGGAGGACTCGCGCGCCGCGGTTTCTGGCTGAGTTCTTTTTGCAGGGAGTAGACGCTCTGCGGACGCTGCAAGGGATCGAGGAGCAGGCACCAGTCGATCAATTCGAGCAGCCGCATGGAGTATTTCCCGTCGTTTCCGTTGTTTGCCTTGGACAGCGGCGTGAAGGTGTCTTCCTTGGTCCGCTCGTCCGAACGCGGCGGGGCCGTGCCCACGACACAGGCGTGCATGCTCGCGCCCACGCTGTAGATATCGCTCCATGGCCCGAGCGTCTCGCGGTTGGCGTAATGCTCGGGCGAGGCGAAGCCGGGGGTGTACATCGGCTTCAGCATGGGCTGCCCCTGCGCCAGCGTCTGCCGCGCCGCGCCGAAATCGAGCAGCACCGGCGTGCCGTCGGCGCGCAGGTAGATGTTGGACGGTTTGATGTCGAGATGCAGCAGTTTGTGGGCATGCACCTCGCGCAAACCGTTGAGCATGCGGATGAAGACATTGCGGATGAAACGCTCCGCGACCTGGCCGCGATGGCGCTGGATGTAGTCGTGCAGGGTGCGGCCGCGCTCGAACTGCATCACCATGTACACGGTGCCATTGGCGCGGAAGAAATTGAGCACCCTGACCACGTTCGGATGCAGCAGGCGGGCAAGCGCCCGTCCTTCTTCAAAGAAACACTTCATGCCATAGCGAAAGGCGGGCAGGTTATCGTCCGGCACCTGTGGCTCGATTTCGCCTTCCTTGCGCAACGCGAGCGAGTTGGGCAAGTATTCCTTGATCGCTACTGGCGTGCCATCGGCATCGTAAGCCAAATAGACGATGGAAAAGCCACCCAGCGAAAGCTGGCGCTCGATCCGGTACCGGTCGAGCTGGAAACCGGCGGGCAATGCGCAGTTTACTTGAGACGGCATCTTGGGGACGCTAGGATTCGGCCTTCCGCAGCCGGTTCTGGTAACGACGAAAGGGTGATAGTTTAGCCGATTGCATCCAGTTTCCGGTGCATCTTTGAGGTCCTCCATGATGATTTACAGCATGACCGGTTTTGCCGCGCAAAGCCATGACGTCGACGGCGTCAGTCTTCACCTCGAATTGCGCAGCGTCAATTCGCGCTACCTTGACCTGGGCTTTCGCATTGCCGATGAATTGCGCGCCGCCGAGCCGTTGCTGCGCGAACTGATTGCCGCCCGTCTCGTGCGCGGCAAGGTCGAATGCCGGCTCAATCTGCAAACGCTCGAAGCCGCGCCGCGCGCGCTCACGCTCAATACCGCCCTGCTCTCCCGCCTGTCCACGGCCCAGGCCGCGGTACGGGAACAATTCCCCGATGCCCGCCCGCTCGCGGTGGCCGATGTGTTGCGCTGGCCGGGCATGCTTGCCGACGAGAGTCCGGATTTCGAGCGGATGCGGCCGCTCATTGCCGGACTCGCCCGCGCCGCGCTCGATGAACTGGTCGCCACCCGCGAGCGCGAGGGCAAGAAACTGGCGGCGATGATCGCGGCGCGGATTGCGAAAATGCGCGAACTGGTCGCCGCCGCCGCGCCCCGGATACCGGCGATCGTGGAAGAGTACCGCGCCCGCCTCGCCCGTCGCTTCCAGGAAGCGCTCGCCACCGTCGACGAGGAGCGCATCCTCCAGGAAGCCGCGCTCTACGCCGCCCGCATCGATGTCGCCGAAGAGCTGTCGCGCCTGTCGGCGCACCTCGACGAAATCGAACGCATCCTCGCCGCCGATGGCGCCGCGGGCAAGCGGCTCGACTTCCTGATGCAGGAACTCAACCGCGAAGCCAACACCCTCGCCTCGAAGTCTCCCGCCGCCGACATCACCGGCATCGCCATGGAACTGAAGGTGCAGATCGAACAGATACGGGAACAGGTACAGAATATCGAATGAGCTTCCGGGCGGTTTCAAGGCATTTCGCGGGGCGCAGGAACTGCCTTGAATCGGACTTTAGTTAAAACCTGTTCCAATCGGCCCGCCTTGAACCGCCGCATGGATTGCCGCGTCGATGCGCTCCTCGCAATGACGAGCATAGGTATCTACACAGTCGGCGGTTGCGGCCCGGAATCTGGTGACGGCGGCGGGGAGTCAACAGCGTCGCTTCGCTCCGTCTGGAACGAACTGGATTGCCACGTCGCTTCGCTCCTCGCAATGACGAAGTGGGGGGGCTTTCGCAATGACGTCCCCCTCGTCATTGCGAGGGCCGCAGGCCCGTGGCAATCCAGAGCGTTCCATGCGGAGCGCAGCGACGCTGTTCGTCAGGGCCGATCGACGCTTCCCGGCAACGCCATACCCCCTCCCCCGTCACCGGATTCCGGGCCGCAACTGCTTTCTGTTCTGTGTAGATACCTATGCTTGCGGGGGAGGGTGGCCGAAGGCCGGGAGAGGGCTTCCAACCATCCGGCGCGCAGCGCCGCTGAATAAAAAGGGACGGAGTACCGGCAAGGCGCTCGTCGCCGCGCCCCTCGTCATTGCGAGGAGCGAATCGACGTGGCAATCCAGTTCGTTCCATGCGGAGCGTATCGACGCTGTTTTCTTTGCGGTGGAAAGTAGACAAGCATCCCCTGCCTTCCTCCCCCTTTTTATCCAGCGGCGCTGCGCGCCGGGTGGAACGCGCTGGATTGCCGTCGCTTCGCTCCTCGCAATGACGAGGTTGGGGGAGACTTTCGCAATGACGAATTCCCCCGATGGATTCCCTTCGCCCCTGCGTACAGACGGGA
>JAIRLA010000012.1 GCA_031259795.1 Azoarcus sp. | reverse complement strand
CAGCGCCAAAGGCCATGAACGAACTTCGAGGCACACATGTTCCCTTCTTCTTTTCCCATCCGTTACGTCGAACCCGTCTATCGCCCGCCGAGCGAGGCCGCGTCGATGATCCTGCCCCTGACCGACGGCTGTTCCTGGAACCATTGCGCCTTTTGCGAGATGTACACCGCGCCGCAAAAGAAATTCCGCGCCCGCGACGAGGCGGAAGTGCTGGAAAGCATCCAGCGGCTGGGCCGGCATCCTCATGGGCAGGCGGCGCGGCGGGTTTTCCTCGCCGATGGCGACGCGCTCGTCCTGCCCACCCGGCGCCTGCTGGCGGCGCTGACCGCGATCCGGGAACATCTGCCCGCCGTGCATCGGGTATCGTCCTACTGCCTGCCGCGCAATCTCCGCAAGAAAAGCGCCGCCGAACTGAAGGAACTCGCCGATGCCGGACTGAAACTCGCCTACGTCGGCGCGGAATCGGGCGACGACACAGTGCTCGCGCGCGTGGAAAAGGGCGAGACCTTCGCCAGCACGGTGGAAGCCCTGGACAAACTGCGCGAAGCGGGCATCGCCCGCTCGGTGATGATCCTCAACGGTCTGGGCGGCGCGCAATACAGCGAACCGCACGCCCTCCACTCCGCCGATCTCGCCAACGCCGCGCAGCCCGAGTTCCTGGCAACGCTGGTGGTGAGTTTTCCCAAGGGGGAACAGCGTTTCCGGACCGCGTTCCCGGAATGGACACCGCTGGACATCCCCGGCCTGCTGACCGAAATGGAACGATTCGTCGCCCGGCTGGACTTGAAACGCACAGTTTTCCGCAGCGACCACGCCTCCAACTGGCTGTCATTGCGCGGCGATCTGCCGCGAGACAAGGAAAAACTGCTGGCGCAACTGCGCGCCGCCATTACCGCCCCGGAATCCGCCCCCTTGCGGCCCGCGTGGGCGCGGGGACTTTGACGCGCGCCTCGTCCGCGCTGTACAGCATCGGCATCTACATGGATACCGATGCTGTACAGGGCGGACGAGGGGAATCCATCGGAAGAACTCGTCATTGCGAGGAGCGCGAGCGACGCGGCAATCCAGTCTGTTAAGCGATGCTGATTAAAAAGGGGAAGACGGACCAGGCCGCCCGACCACCCTCCATCGCCAGGAAATCAGCGGCGCTATGCGCCGGATGGAACGCACTGGATTGCCACGGCGCTGCGCGCCTCGCAATGACGAGGGGGACGGCTTTCGCGATGACGAGGGGGGCGGCTTTCGCAATGGCGCATTCTTCCGATGAACACTTCCCTCCCCCGCTTGCGGGGGAGGGTGCCCCGTCAGGGGCGGGAGAGGGTTTCCTTCCATACGGAGCGCCGCGACGCTGATTTCTTTGCGGTGGGGAGTGGACAGGCGTCTCCCTTCCTCCCCCTTTTTATTCAGCGGCGCTGCGCGCCGGATAGTTGGAAGTCCTCTCCCGGCCTTCGGCACCCTCTCGCCCGCCAAGCGGGGGAGGGAAGTGTCCATCGGAAGAATGCGCCATTACGAAAGCCGCCCCCCTCGTCATTGCGAGGAGCGAAGCGCCGTGGCAATCCAGTTCCATCCATCCGGCGCGCAGCGCCGCTGATTGAATCTGCCCCCTGCCCCCTGATGAAAGGGCTTCGCTCCCGCGCCGCGCCGTTTTTCACGAAGCCACGGACAGAATCGCGCACGGAGAGCCAAGAACTGCCGCGAAAAATATTTTTCTTTTAAAGCTTGCGTTCCGCGAAAACCGCATGTACACTGCGCCATCCTCGCCGCATCGGCATATCGAATGCGGCATGTTTTCAAGTGACGAACGGCTATGAACTTGGCACAATTCTTGCGAACGAACGAACGAACGAACGAACGAACGAACGAACGTTGCCTATCTGATTTTCCGCAAAGCGGAACGTCTTCCGGCGTCCGTCCACAAAAAAATTCCCCGTGGCCGCAGGCCACGGGGAATTTTTTTGTGCCGGCATACAACGAACAGCGCACGTGGATAAGCCGATGATCCCGCGCCTGCTCCTCGTCCTCTCCCTCCTGCTGCCATGCCTCGGCGCGGCGCGGGCCGAAGACATCCCGCCCAATTGCCCCGCAGGTTCGGGCGACTGCGGCCTGGCGGAATCGGGACTCGATCCATACAACGTCATCCTCATCGGCCACCCGCTCAAGACCCTCGACGACAACGAAATGCGCGCCCTATACAAGTGGGCCAAGGCGCGCATGTGGAAAGACTTCCCCGACAATGAGGCCGACTACCTCGACCGCAACCGCGTCATGCTCATGCCCACCAGCGCGCCGGGCAAATACGTCTTCATACATCTGGCCAAGGTCAGCCACGACCCCGAATTCTTCGTCCCCGCCTCGCTCATCCGCTACACCCCGCGCGCCATGCCCGAGAGTTACTACCCGGATGGCCGCCCGATCCACAGCGTGCTGGCCGGGTGCATCGCGGTGTTATGCACGGCGGGGGACGCCGCCTGTTTCAGGGAATACCCGACAGGGATGTTCCGCTTCAACGACGGCGTCGAACTCGACCCGGCCACCAAAAAACCTTTGCCCGGCGGGCGCATCGTCGATCCCGTTTCATTACGCGAACGCGGCCAGGCGATGCGCGAACGCAATAGTCAAAATCAACCCGATGAAAGGAAACCCAAATCATGAAAGCCAAAATCCTTTGCCTCTGCATGCTGGCCGCCCTGCCGCTCAGCGCCTCCGCCGTCACCTTCCACTTCACCGGCGACCTCTTCGAGCACAACGAAATCATCAGCATTCCCTTCACGCTCGATGACGAAGCCATCGACGTGAAGCTGTGGACAGACTCCTTCCTCGACGGGCTGAACTTCGACCCCATCGCCGCGTTGTGGGCCGACGATGGCGCCGGCAATGGCAGCCTGATCGACTGGAACGACGACAACCCCGGCATCCACACCACACAAACCTTCGGCGACGCGGGCCTGCTGCTGCCGTCGCTGGCGGCGGGCGACTATTTCCTGACCGTGACGGCGGCGGGCAACATCCCGTTGGGCAGCCTCTTCAGCGACGGCTTCCTGTTCGGGACGGACGCGCCCACGACGCTGGCCGCGGGCAGCACCGCCTGGAGCCTGTGGCTGACCGCTACGCCGCCGCCCGCCAGCGGCGGCGCTGGCGTACCCGAACCCTCACTGCTCGGCCTGCTCGGCGTGGGC
>JAIRLA010000206.1 GCA_031259795.1 Azoarcus sp. | reverse complement strand
CGACACGGGCAGCCACTCCTGGGTTGGGGGCGGGGATGATGGAAGCAACGATGTCCCGCGTTTCATGGCCTGAACCCATTTATGAACCAAGGCCGGACGCAGTCCGTGAGAATAGGCCATCACTCCTCCACTCTCGCCTCTCCTCTCTTTTGTCGCAAGACGGGATTGGCCGGACGCTTACTTGCGAGGAGCGCGGCGACGCGGCAATCCATGTGACGGTTCAAGGCGATTGGAATGGATTCTGAATCCGATGTTATGAGGCGCGTCTCCAATCGCTTTCTCTTTCTTATCGGGAATGTTTTGCCTGTAATCGGCATGTTTCGCGCACTTCTTAACAGCATAGCACATCCGTATCGCGCGCATGTCTTGTCCGCGACTTCTGCATAATGGGGGGAATCCCGGCCAAGGGGAATCCCGGGAATTACGTCACATATGATTCCCCGGCCATAGCGTTCATACGAGTTGCGGGAGTGTTCTTTCTCGTGTACAACAGGCTGATGCAGAGCCGTATTTCAAAACTTGTCCATGGTCCAATCCGGGGCAATCTCCCGATTGCCTCCGCGGGTCGAAAGGGGTGGAAAAGGTGGAAAATCCGCCCTGATTCCTTTCATTTCAAGGTCCGCCGCGACAGGTCGCCCCTTGCCGCGCCGGTCATGGACAGGTTCCCGGAAAGGCCGTTTCTTGCTGCTGTCCCCCTGGATGGTTATCGCTGTTCGTTATTGGAAAGGCTGTAGGCCATGGAAAAGATCAGAGGCTATTTCGTCATTGCCGTTCTCATACAGATTGCTGTCATTGTTATCGGCAAGACCGGGGATTGGGGCAGTTCGTGGGACTGGATCAGCGGGGGAACGGCGCTGGTGTTGATGTTCCTGTATATCGGGCTGGGAGAGGCGAACCGCGGGCGGAGTTTTTCGGATGAGAGATTCGGGGATTCCTGCTATTACCTCGGTTACATAATCACGACGACCCTGATCATCTCCAGTCTGTTCGACATGCAGCATATCACCCTGAAATGGTCGGAGATCGCGATCAGGTTCGGGACGGCGATGACTTGTATCGGTATTGGGTTGGCGGCCCGGATTTATTTCACCAGTTTCAAGGGCGATCTCAAGGAGGCGATGGATGACGCCGAGGAAAGCGCCGTCAACGCCACGCGCAAGTTACAGGAGCAATTGAATATCGCGTTGGAGAAGATGCAGGATTTCGATTCCCGTATTGATGAGGCGACGCAGGATGCCGTCGCGCGCGTCGCGGGCGGAATCGAGCGCCTGACCGAAAGCCACACTGAAAAATTCGCCGCGTTCTTTACCGGACTCGCGCAGTCGAACAGGGACGCTTTCGCCGACGTCATGAGCGATATCGGCATGGCGAGCAAGAAACTGGCCGAATCCGTCGATGGTTATGTGGGAGAGGTCAACAAGCGTCTGCAAGGCGCCGTCTTTCCGGAGGATTATTTTTCCAATATGCTGCGAGGGCCGGTGAGCGAACTCGGCGCCAGTATCGAGGAGACGACGCGGGGCATCACGAATCTCGCCAGCGGCGTCTCCAGTACGCTCGACAGTCTGCGCCCCGCGCTGACGGAGGTGCGTTCGCGCGCCGATGAGATCAGCGACGCCCTGACCCATGTCATCCAGTTGACCAGGGCGCAGGAAGAAATCGTCTCCAGCGCGAAAGGCCAGGTCAATACCATGGAAGAGATTTCAAAGACGCTGCGCGCCACGCAAGAGAAGATCGGCCAGGTGTCGATCACGGTCGCCTCTCAAGCCGAGTCCCTGGGCAAATACGTCGACACCAGCCAGAAACAGCAAACCGAAATGTCGGCCACGATCATGTCCCAGACCGAAGCGCTGACCCTGCACATCGAAACCAGCCAGCGGCAATACAACGAAATGTCGGGCGCGGTCACCACGCAGGCCGAGGCGTTGACCCGTTTCATCGACATCTGCCAGAAGCAGCAGGCCGAGACATCGATGGCGGTCGCCACGCAGAGCGCGGCGCTGGTCGAGCAGGCCGAGGACAACCGCAGGCGCTACGATGAAGTCTCGGCCACGGTCATGGCGCAGGGCGACGCGCTGGCCGAGAACATCAAGCGCCAGACCCAGATATCGTCCGCCATCGCCTCCCAGACCGAGGCGCTGGCCCGGCAGGTCGAGAGCGGCGGCAAGCAGCAGACGGAGATGTCGGAAGCGGCCCTCTCCCAGACCAAGGCGCTGGCCCGCTACATCGAAAGCAGCCAGCGGCAACAGACCGAAACGACGGCGGCGGTCGTCATGCAGACCGAATTGCTGTCGCAGCAGGTCGAGAGCAATTACCAGCGCTACGCCGAGGTGTCGGCGGCGGTCGTGGCACAGGGCGAAACGCTCTCCCGCCATGTCGAAGACAGCCAGAAACGGCAGGATGAAGCCCTCGCCGCGGTTGCCGCGCAAGGCAAGACGCTGAACCAGAGCGTCACCCAGCAGGCCGAGGCGACGGCCGCGATCGTCGCCCAGACCGGAGCGCTGACCCGCCAGGTCGAGACCAGCCAGAAACAGTACGGCGAAATGTCGACGGCGGTCATCGCCCAGACGCAGGCCCTGGCCCACTATGTCGAAGTCAGCCAGAAACAGCAGATCGAGGCTTCGGCGGCGGTCGTGGCGCAAGGCGAGGCGCTGGCGCGCCACGTCGATACGGGGCGCGAACAGTACGCCAATGTTTCCGCGGCGATCACCGCGCAAAGCGAGGCGCTGTCCAGGCAGATCGAGATCAACCAGCGCCAGTATTCCGAAATATCCGCGTCGATGCTTGCCCAGGGAGAGGCGCTCAACAGCAATATCGAGGCCGGCCGCAGGCAGCAAGGCGAGATGTCGGCGGCTTTCACCGCCCAGACGCAGGCATTGACCAGCTATGTCGAAGGCGGCCAGAAACAGCAACTCGAAGCCGCGGCGGCGATCGTGGCGCAAAGCGAGGCGTTGAACCGCCATGTCGAGATGAACCGCGAGCAGTACGCCGGAATCGCGGCGGCGGTCACGGCGCAGGGCGAGACGCTGTCCGGGCAGATCGAGGCCGGCCAGCGGCAATATGCCGAGACGTCCGCCGCGGTGCGCGCCCAGGGACAGACGCTCGCGCAATATGTCGAGAAGAGCCAGCGGCAGCAAGCCGAAGCCTCCGCGGCGGTCGTCACCCAGGCCGAGGCGCTGGTGCGGCACGTCGAGACCAGCCGCAAGCAATACACCGAGATTTCAAACGCGATCCTGGCCCAGAACCAGGCCCTGACCCGGCACATCGAAACCGGCCAGCAGCAATATACCGACGTATCGGCGGCGGTCGTGGCGCAAACCGAGGCGCTGACCCAGAACGTCGAAACCAGCCGCCGCCAGCAAAGCGAAGTCTCGGCGGGCTTCACCGCCCAGACGCAGGCCTTGGCGCAATACATCGAGGCCGGCCGCAAGCAATACAGCGAGGCGGCGGCGGCGATCGTGAAGCAAAGCGAGGCCTTGACCCGGCACATCGAAAGCAGCCAGAAACAGCAGGCCGACGCCGCCGCCGCGCTCGCCGCGCAAAACCAGGCGCTGACGCGGCAGGTCGAAAGCAGCCAGAAGCAATACGCCGAAATCTCCTCCGTGGTCATCGCCCAGAACAAGGCCATCGAGGCGAACCAGAAACAGCAGGCCGACGTCTCGTCGGCGGTGCTGGCCCAGAGCCAGGCGCTCACCCAGCACGTCGACGCCAACCGCAAGCAACAGGCCGAAATGTCGGCCATGATCATGTCCCAGACCCGGGCGCTCACCCAGCACGTCGAGACCAGCCAGAAGCAATATGCCGAAATTTCCGCCGCGCTGCTTGCGCAGGGCAAGACGTTCGCCGCGCAGCAAGCCGATCCGGGGCGCAAACAACCGGCGGGCGGCGTCGCGCTCGATGAGGCCGGCCGCAAGCAGCAGGCCGAAGTCTCCGCCGCCGTCATCGCCCAGGGCAAGGCATTGACCCAGCAGATCGAGGCCGGCCAGAAGCAGTACGCGGCCATCCTGGCGCAGACGCAGGCGCTGGCCCAGGGCGTCGAAGCCGCCCGCAAGCAATACACCGACATGTCCGTCGCGCTCATGACACAGGGGCGGGCGCTGACGCAGATCGTCGAAGCCAGCCGCAAGCAGCAAGCCGAAATGTCCGGCGCCGTGCAGAGCCAGATGCAATTGATGGCCGAGCAGGCGGAAGCCAGCCGCAAACAGCAGGCGAGCATGGTCGTCTCGGCCAAGGAACTCTCCCTCATCAGGCAGGCGTTGCAATCCATGCGCCAGCACTTCGAGGGCCACGCGGGCGAACACAAACAATGAGCGCTCGACCTGAACGCAAAGCGGGCAAACCATGTACAGAGACAGCGACACCGTCTTCCGGCTTTCCCTGACCGGAATCGCATTCATCATCATCTTCATCCTGCTGATCGTGTTCGGCGGGATGTATACCGAAGCGGATCTGAAGCGCAAGGAAGCCGATGACCGCCTCGCGCAACGCGAAGAGCGCGAAGCCCTCCCCCATGCGCTCGAAGCGTTTGAAACCGCTCGCCGCGAGCTGCACGCCCAACTCACGGAAGCGGGCGTAAACGCCGACGACGTCATCCGCCGCCTGCTCGACAACGCCAGGACGAGCGCCCAGGCCGCCGCCCTGAAAACGCGGGTCGAAGACCTCAACGCCCGGCTGGCGGCGTTGACTGAAATCAAGGAGATCCTCGATCAGGCGCGCCAATCCGCCGCACTGACCAGGACGACCGAGGAGGCCGTGATCGAAGCGCTCGAATTGCGCGCGCTGCTGGCACAGAAGATCGGCGGCGACATCGCGGCGGAAAGCGGGCGTTCCGCGCCGAACAAACTCAGCACGAACGAAATCTCCGCGCGGACGATGGCGGCGCTCGGCGCCTGGCAACAGATCCAGAAAGCGATCGGCAAGGAACTCAACCAGACGTTCGGCTCGAACGAGGAAGAAGTTACCCGATGGGTGCAATGGCTGATCGACGGACATACACAAAAATCCGCGAGCGCCCGGGGCAACGCCAACCTGCGCTCCCAGATCGCTTTCCTGCGCGCCCGGCTGGCAAACCACGGCGACAACACCCCGCCGCCCTGCTGGTTCGACGAAGACACGGGCAAAGTCCAGTTCCTGCTCACCCTCGAACTACGGCCCGGCAACATCCTCGTCACCCCCGCCTGGCCGTCCAATCGTGAAGCCGAGGCGCGCGCGGTGCCCGGCATCGAGCAAATCCTCGCGGGCGGCCCGCTCCCCCACGACCTTTTCTTCAAGCGCGCCCGCCCGCTTTCGCAACACAATGGCAACCAGTGCCAATATGCGGTACAGGTGAGAGACGTCATGCGCAACGGCCTGCTCTCCGAACGCATCTTCCAGCAACTCGAAACCCTCTTCCATACCAACGCCTCGCACTGAGGGCGGGGATCGGATTCAATCAGCGTCGATGCGCTCCGCGGGGAACGTCCCGCCTCGTCATTGCGAAAGCCGCCCCCCCCCTCGTCATTGCGAGGAGCGCATCGACGTGGCAATCCAGCGCCTTCCACCCGGCGCGCCGCGACGCTGAATAAAAAACAGAGGAAGGAAGCGGAATGCCTGTCCACTCTCCGCCGCAAAGAAACATGTCATGTCAACCGGGATGCCGCGCCGGGCGCGAGTCGTCGAGAGACGCGCGCAATGCGCCGAAGACCGTCTCGGCGTTGTTCCAGAACTTGTCGTCGAGCGCTTCGTCCGCGCCGCGCAGCGCCAATCGGTAGGCAAAATCGTCCCGTTCGGGAAAGTCGCCGCCAGCCCATATTCTCGCCGCTTCGGCGCGCGCCGTGTCGTTGTCATTGTCCGGCGCGGCGCGGCGCGCGTATTCCCAGGCTGATTTCGGGAAAAAACGCAGCGGTTCGCGCAGTCCGTCGCGGTACAGTTCCAGCAGCCCGGCCAGATGTTGGCGGGCGGTGGCGGAGGGTAGCGGGCGCAGGGTAAAACTTTCGTCGCGCGACAAGCCCACGCTGCGGCATTCCACTCCGTCCGGCGACGCGGCGCACAGCGTCAGATGGTCGATCCAGGCGGCGAGATAGTCGCGCGCGCGCGCCTTGTCATAACGATGGCGAACGAGTCCGTCCGCGCGCAGATCGTTGAAGACAGTTTGCAGGCTCCAGGATTCCCCGCCGAGATCGAAATCGAGCTTCACCAGACGCGCCGGCAGGCAAGGCCGCATCCGTGCCGCATTCAATCTGTCGGCGAATGCGCGAAGCGCGGCGAGTTCCCGGCGCAGCGCGCTGTCGCCGAGGTTGCCGGCAGGATATTCGCCTCCGGCGCGGGCCAGGGCGAGAAGGCCGCCGTCGCCGCCGTCCTCCGCCGCCCCATTCCCGCTCCCGTCCGCGCCCATGTCTTTCCCGGCAAGCAGTACCGGCAGCAAGCGCTTGGCAAGCGCATCGCGGGCCTGCCAGTCGGGGACGAACGTTTCGATATCGGCAAGCTCGTCCTGGGCCGCGAACAGGTCGAGACCCAGCCGTTCGCGGAGCAGGAAACGGCACGGATTGGCGAAGAACCGCTTGAGCTGCGCAAGATCGACATGCCGCCATCTTTCGTCCGGCGGCGGCAGCGGCGCGGTGAAAAACGGGCTGTCGCCGCCGCCGCCGTCACCGGCATCCCGCCGTTCGTCCTCATCGTCCTCCCGGCGCGGCATGATCGCCTCCGCCGTGGCGGCGGCGCGCTCCCGCGCCGAGCGCTGGCGGGCGGCGAGCGCCGCGGCGAGCTCGCTCCGGAAGTTTTCCAGCCGCTTGTCTTCCTTGTCCGGCGTGAAGTAGCCGGGTGAAAAGGCTTGCAGGGGATGCGGCACGGTCAGCCGGGCGCGCGCCCGGGCGAGGGAAGCGGGCTGTTCCGGATCTTCGGCGCAGGCGGCGGCGAGCGCGTCCAGCAATTCGTCGACCAGCGGCGACGGCGGCAAGGCGGTGTTGTCGCGGGCGCTGCGCCCGACGCAGGACAAATGCAGCACGTCGCGCGCGGCAAGCAGGACATCGAGGAAAAGATTGCGCTCGTCGATGCGGCGCTGGCGGTCGCCCTTGCGCGGATGCAGGGTCATGAGGTCGAATTCGTCGCTGTGCTCGCGGCCCGGGAAAGCGTCATGATCGAGGCCGATGACGCACACCACGCGGTACGGCAGCCCGCGCAGCGAGGGGAGCGCGCCGAACGTCACCGCGCCGCCGGGCGCGCCGCCGTGTACGCTTTCGCTGAAGCGGGCGGCGAGGGCCGGATGCACGACATCGAGCGGAATCATGGCGGCGCATCCGGGGCCGAACCCCGCCTTCATGTCTTCGGCAAGCGCGTTGATCGTCTCGCGCGCGCCGCGCATTTCCTCGGCATGCTCCGGAGCTTCGCCCGCCAGGGCGGCGAGCGCGCCCATGAGGAGCGTGCGCCAGCCTTCGGCCTCGCGCGGCTTGAGCAATTCGGCGCGCAGGCGGCGCAGGGTTCCGGCATAACGCCAGAAAGCGCCAAGCGCCAGCCCGCCGCCGCCCCGCGGCGCGTACGCCGTTCCGGTATGGCCGGCGAACAGGGCGCGGCTGGCCGCTTCGCCCGCCGCCCAGGACAGGAACAGGCGGGCCAGCCCCTTTTCCATGGTATGACCGCCGCCGCCGGCCTCCCTGGCGTGCTCCGCATCCAGCCCCCAGCGGATGCCCGCGCTTTCCATCCAGATGCGCACCTGTTCAAGCCCGGCTTCGCCCAGCCCGAAATGCGCCGCCACCAGTGGTTGCTGCAACAGGTCGAACACCCGGCTCGCGGGCGCGCGCCCCGCCGCCAGCGTCAGCAGCCAATCCAGGATGCGCGCCGCGGGATTGCCTTCGGCGGCGCTCGATCCGGCGATGCGCCACGGAATGTGGCGTTCGCGCGGCGCGGCGCCGAATACGGCCTCGATCAGCGGTGCGCAGGCCGCCAGATCGGGGGTGAGCACCACGATTTCATCGGGACGCGGCGGCCTGGGGGCGCTGAAAAGACCGAGCAGGCGGTCGTGCAGCGCCTCCAGCTCGCGCGTGCGCGAGTGGCATATGTGCAGCTCGATGCTGCGGTCGTTGTCGTCCAGCCGGATGCTGCCCGCTTCAAGCTCCCGCAGATCGAGGATGGCATTTTGCAATTTCGCCAGCACATGGCGGGCGGGATGCGGCGCGAAGGCCGCCTCTTCCCGCATGGGCCGCTCGCCCTCGAACAGCGATTCGATGTGGACCTGCGCCTGCTTGCCCCAGGCGGCCAGCAATTTGTTGCCGGTCTCGAAAAAGAGATCTTGTTGCCGCTTCGAGAGCCACGACAAGCGGCGCGCGTCGACGATGTCGAACCAGTATTCGCGGCAGGGATTGAGGACGTACAGATGCACGTCCATCGCCCGCGCCAGGGTGCGCAATATTTCCAGATACAGCGGCGGCAAGGCTGGCAGGCCGAAAATATGCACCGCCGGGGGCAAGGCGGCGGCCAGCGCGGCGTCGTCCATCCGCGCGGCCTGGCGCAAGAAACGCATGAAAGGCGGAGAAAGCGCATTTTCGTCACTGCCGCCGCCGCCTTCGCCGCCGTGGATTCGCCGCCACAATGCCGCCTGCCAATCCTCGTCGTCATGGCTGGCGGCGCTCTCCGCCGGAAGCGCCCGCCCGCCGGCCGCCCAGCGTTCGAGCCAATCGGGCCGGTAGCACAGGTAATGATCGAACAGGTGCGCCAGCCGCCCGGACAGATCGAAGCGCATGCGCGCGTCCGCCCCCCGCAGATAATGCGCCAGCCGCGCGTGTTCATTCACCCACGGCGCGTCGAGCGCGGCGAAAATCCGCCAGGCCAGCGCCGGAGGCGCGTATGGCGCGCGCGCGGGCAGATCGACGACATGGCCGGCCTGCCGCCACAGCCATTGCGCCAGATGGTCGAAATCAATACCGGCGCAGACGCCCTCGCGGTCGGCCGCCGCCAGTTCGATGCGGCGGCGCAACGCGCTGCCGGGCGCCACCACCTGCCGGCGCGCGAACGGGCCGCGCCGCTCGGCATCGAGGCGCGCGAGCAGGGCTTCGAGCAAATGCTCGCAACGGTTGGAAAAAATGACCGAAAACATGGAAGGGCGTGCGGTTCAGGCGAGCGGCTCATGATGGCTTCGCGCACGGCAAATGTCACTGCCCGCCGGATCGGTTTCGGCGCGAGCGTGAAAGTGTCCGCGTATCGCCGCCGGGCAGGCGGCAACTTGGCCGGGCGGAAAAAGCCTGGCGAGAGCGGTACTCGGCGCGGCAAGCGGCCTGCGTCATCGGGCGGCGGCGATCCCTGGCCGATGGCGCATCATATCGCCTGGCGGAGACGAGATGTATACAATTGGCATTGGCGCTTGGGAAAGCGGGGTCGCTGTCCGGGACTCGGGGATCGCCGCCTGGAAGGGCGAGGCCGCCTTTCCTGAGTCAGCGTCGCTCCGCTCCGCATGGAACGCGACATGTAGATACCTATGGCTGGCGCGACCGGGCCGGCGGTAGTTGGCGGCTGACCGGCGGTGTCGACATTTTCGGGCGATTGCGGCAAATTTATCCGTTGAAATGGCGTGAGCGAAACGGCACAATGTCGCCGCTTTG
>JAIRLA010000154.1 GCA_031259795.1 Azoarcus sp. | reverse complement strand
CACAAGCGGCATCCAGATCCTTGCCCGTAACGCGGCGGCAAGCGCCGCGCAACGACGATCCGGAAAGAACAGCGGCGCTTCGCGCCGGATGGAACGAACTGGATTGCCACGTCGCTGCGTTCCTCGCAATGACGAGGCGGGGGAGGCTTTCGCAATGACACATTATTCCGATGGACTCTCTTCATGCGATGGAACTTCCCTCCCCCGCTTGCGGGGGAGGGTGCCCGAAGGGCGGGAAAGGGTTTTGTTTTTTGCGGAGCGTAGCGACGCTGATTGAAAAAGGGGGAGGAAGGAAGGGGACGCTTGTCCGCGCCCCACCGCAAAGAAAACAGCGTCGCTGCGCTCCGCATGGAAGGAAACCCTCTCCCGGCCTTCGGCCACCCTCCCCCGCAAGCGGGGGAGGGAAGTTCCATCGCAAGAACTCGCTCGTCGTTGCGCGGCGCTTGCCGCCGCGCTACGGGCAAGGATATGGATGCCGCTTGTGTACCGCCTCGATTTCGTCCAGTGCCGCCGCATCCAGCCGCACGTCGATGCTGCCGATGTTCTCTTCCAGTTGTGCGAGGCTGGTTGCGCCGATGATGTTGCTGGTGAGGAAAGGGCGGCTGTTGACGAAGGCGAGCGCCAGTTGCGCCGGGCTGAGGCCGTGCCGGCGGGCGATGTCGACATAGGCGGCGGTGGCGGCTTCGGCGATTTCGCCCTTGTAGCGCCCGAACCGTTCCCAACGGGTGACGCGCGCCCCCGGCGGTAGCCGTCCGTCGAGGTATTTGCCGCTCAGGACGCCGAAAGCCAGCGGCGAGTAGGCGAGCAGGCCCACTTGCTCGCGGATGGCGAATTCGGCCAGCCCGACCTCGAAGCTGCGGTTGAGCAGGTTGTACGGATTCTGGATGCTCGCCGCGCGCGGCAGTCCGGCGCGCTCCGCGTGGCGGAGGAATTCGTGTACGCCCCACGGCGTTTCGTTGGAGAGACCGATATGGCGAATCTTGCCCGCCGCGACCAGATCGCCGAGCGCTTCCAGCGTCTCCTGGATCGGCACCGTGTCTTCGCCCTCGATGTGGCGGTAGCCGAGTTCACCGAAATAATTGGTCGTGCGGTCGGGCCAGTGCAGTTGGTAGAGGTCGATGTAATCGGTTCGCAGACGCCCGAGGCTGTCATGCAGGGCCGCTTCGATGTTGGCGCGGTCGAGCCGGGCCTCGCCGCCGCGCAGATGCGAAGGGCGCGCTTGCTGCCGCGCCGGCCCCGCCACCTTGGTGGCGAGAACGATCTTGCTCCGCGCGCCGGGCCGCGCCTTCAGCCAGGCGCCGATGTACGCTTCGGTGCGCCCCTGCGTTTCGGCGCAGGGCGGCACCGGGTACATTTCGGCGGTGTCGATGAGGTTGATGCCGCGCTCCAGCGCGAAATCGAGCTGGGAATGCGCTTCGGCTTCGCTGTTCTGTTCGCCCCAGGTCATCGTGCCCAGGGCGATGAGGCTGACATCGATGCCGGCGCCGCCGAGTTTACGGTATTGCATCAGGCGTCCTCGAAACCGAAGCGGCCTTCGGCGACGAAGCTGGCCAGCGGCTTGCGGGAAGTGGGCGCTTCGCGCGCCTGCAAGTCGGGCGGCAGGATGCCGCCGTCGCCGCGCCGGCCGATGACGATGGCGCTCTCGATCCGGAAATCGTCCGGGATGCCCAGCGCTTGCTTGACGGCGTCCTTGTCGTAACCGGCGATGATGTGGGCGGCCAGTCCGATGGAACTGGCTTGCAGCGCCAGATAGGCCACGGCCGCGCCGGTATCGTAGGACTCGAAGCCGGTGCTGATGGCTTCCGTTTTGCCGGGCGGAATGAGCTTCTGCGCCGACAGCGCGAATACCAGCGCCGAGGCGCGTTGCGCCCAGCTGCGGTTATTGGGAACCAGCAGATCGAGAAAGGTCTGCCACTCCGGCGCGCCCCGGCGCGCGTAGATGAAGCGCCACGGCTGCGCGTTGCGGGCGGAGGGCGCCCAGCGCGCCGCTTCGAACAGGGGCTTGAGTTCATCCGCGGTGATCGTGGATTCGTCATAGGCGCGCGGCGACCAGCGCTCGACAAAGATGGGATCGACGTTGTTTTCAACAATGCGTGTCATGGATGGTTCTCCGTTGTTTTTCCGTTGACGGGAATCTCGTTCAGTTCTGGAGGGTGACGCCGATTTTCAGCGCCACCTGCCAGTGTGCAACTTTATCGGCATTGATGTGTCCGCGCGAGTCGACCACTTCGAACCAGCGCAGGCGTCCGGGATAGGCGTCCGACGCGCGCGCCACGGCTTTCTCGATGGCGTCCTGCTGGCTGACGGTGGATGAGCCGACGAGCACGATGCGCTGGTAAACATGGTCGCCGCCGCCGCCGCCGCTTTCGCGCGCCGAACTCAGGGTCGGGCCGCCGACCGGCAGAAGCTCGCCGGCCAGTTCGGCTTCCCGCGGGACGAACTGTGGCGGCTCCGGTTTTTTGAACTGATTGCGCGGACGGGCGAGGCCGAGGTTTTCGCGCAGGGTCGAGCCTTCGTAGGCGGTGCGGAACAGGCCGCGCCGTTGCAGCTCGGGAATGACGAGGTCGACGAAATCGTTGAGGCCGTCTGGCAGGAGCGGCGGCAGCACGTTGAAGCCGTCGGCGGCGCCGTTCTCGAACCATTCCTGGAGCTGGTCGGCGATCTGCGCCGGCGTGCCGGCGATGGTCCAGTGCCCGCGTCCGGAGGCGACCCATTCGTACAATTGGCGGATGGTGAAGTTGTTCTTGCGCGCGATGTCGAGGATGAGATCCTGGCGGCTGGTCATGCCTTGCGTGGGCGGCAGGTCGCCGGGCAGCGGGCCATCGAGGTTGTATCTGGACAGGTCGAGGTCTTCCACGCCCAGCAGGCCGCCGAGCAGCGCCAGCCCGGCTTCGGGCGGAATCAGATCGTGCAGGGCGCGCTGCTTGGCGCGCGCTTCCGCCTCGGTATGTCCGACGTAAGGCGACACCCCCGGCATGATCCGCAGGCTGTCGGGCGAACGCCCGTATTTGGCGAGGCGTCCCTTGAGATCGCGGTAGAACGCCTGCGCGTCCGCGAGCGTCTGCCAAGCGGTGAAGACCACTTCGGCGGTCTCGGCGGCCAGTTCCCGCCCCAGTTCGGATTGCCCGGCCTGCACGATGACCGGATGCCCCTGCGGCGGACGCGCGATGTTGAGCGGCCCGGCGACTTTGAAGTATTTACCCTTGTGATGCGGGGCGTGCACCTTCCGCGGATCGAAATATTGCCCGCTGGCCTTGTCGCGCACGAAGGCGTCATCTTCCCAGCTATCCCACAGCGCCTTGACCGTGGCGACGAACTCATGGGCGCGCGCGTAGCGTTCTTCCGGCGAGAGTTGCTTGTCGAGGCCGAAATTGCGCGCCGTGGCGTCGCCCACGGTGGTGACGACGTTCCATCCGGCGCGCCCGTGGCTGAGGTAGTCGAGCGAAGCATATTTGCGCGCCAGCAGGAAGGGGTCCTCGTAGGTGGTCGATGCCGTGGCGATGAAACCGAGGTTTTTCGTGACCTGCGACAGCGCCGAGAACAGCGTCACCGGCTCGAACACCGCCGCCTTGTCGCTGCTCGAACCGGTGCCGACGTGGCCGCCGAAATTCGCCGCCAGGCCGTCGGCGAGGAAGAATGCATCGAACAGCCCGCGTTCGGCGGTGCGCGCCAGACTCTTGTAATACTCGATATCGAGAATGCCGTCGGCCTTGGCGTTCGGATGCCGCCAGGCGGCGAAATGCTGGCCCGCGCCGGGCAGGAACGCGCCGAGACGAAGCTTCCGTGTACTCATGGTTTTTCTCCTGGGGTTACAGGCGGATTTGCCTGGGGTAATGGCCTCTGGAGAGCAAATGGCATGCCAGATCAGGGAACGCCTTTATTTCGGGCATTCCGGGGTTATGGCGCGTTTTTTGCCCGATTGAATTGCGCGGAATTCAACAATCGTTGCTCCAACTCCGGCCGGATTGCGCGGAATCGAACACCGGGTGTTCGTTGAATCCAATTCATGGAATGCAAATAACGCTTACGCGGGCTGCTCGAAATTGCTTTCGATGATTTCTTCCGCGTGCGCGCCGGCGGAAAAATCTTCCAGCAAATCGTCCTTATAGCGCGCGAAAGCGTCCGAATTGCGCGGCCGCGGTCGCGGCAGATCAATGTCTACGATCCGCTCGATCCGTCCCGGCCTGGGCTGCATGACCACGACCCGGTCGGCGAGGTAGATGGCCTCCTCGATGTCGTGCGTCACCAGGACCATCGTGATGCCTTCCTCGCCGGAAATGCGCAGCAATTCGTCTTGCAGGAAATGGCGGGTGAAGGCGTCCAGCGCGCCGAAAGGCTCATCGAGCAACAGGACTTCCGGCCGGTTGACCAGCGCGCGGGCGATGGCGACCCGCTGCGACATGCCGCCGGAGAGTTGATGCGGATAGGCCGACTCGAAGCCTTGCAGGCCGACAAGCTCGATGTGCGCGCGCACCGAGGCTTCCTTTTCCTCCTCGCTGAGACGGGTGTTGTTGAGCAGGCCGGTTTCGATGTTCTTGCGCACCGTCAGCCACGGAAACAGGCGATGCTCCTGGAACACGAT
>JAIRLA010000107.1 GCA_031259795.1 Azoarcus sp. | reverse complement strand
CGGCGCAGGCGTCCCGATAGTGAAGACGTTGCGATTTCGGCGGTTGTGTTCTGCGCGATCTGGCTGCTTTCAGGCCGACAGGGTTTGCCGGTATACGCCGCCACCATGGCATTGTACTGCCTCGCGACGAGTTGGCTTCCCGATGCGATTCGCCGAAAGAACGAGGCCCGGATCGCCTATCGGCTCGACAAGGATTATTTCCTCTGGTCGAAAGGCAGGCGGTGAATGTTTGAAACGCGGCAGGCGGCAACGAAACCATCCGGCGGTAACTGCCGCGTCAACAACCCGTTTTATTGTGGGGTTTTATGTGGGCCAAAGTTAAAATCCTCTCGTAACTCATTTATTTTATTGCATCGATGGCGGAGTGGACGGGACTCGAACCCGCGACCCCCGGCGTGACAGGCCGGTATTCTAACCAACTGAACTACCACTCCACACCAGCGCCGCCGTTGCGGCAACGCCGGAAAACTGGCGTCCCCACGGGGATTCGAACCCCGGTTATCGCCGTGAAAGGGCGGTGTCCTAGGCCTCTAGACGATGGGGACTACGATGCTGCCACTACATTCCCACGATGGTGGAGGTAAGCGGGATCGAACCGCTGACCTCTTGCATGCCATGCAAGCGCTCTCCCAGCTGAGCTATACCCCCATCGAAAGAGTGCGCATTGTAGTGTGCGATTCCGGGTCTGTAAACTACCGTCGCCGGTATTTTTCACGTTGACGTCCCACCTCCGCCATTTCGCGCCCAACCCGGTATTGACCGCGCCGGTATAATGCGCCAGCGGCATCCGGCCGCCTCCCATCGACACTCGCCGCCATGCCCCTCCGGGAAATCCGCTTGCCCAAGTTCCCCGAATGCTGGGAGAGTTGCGGCGGTTGTGCCCAGGGCGAGGTTTCCATCCTGGAGGTATTCGTCGCCCCCGGCAAGCGCGTCGCGCGCGACGACGTCATCCTGACGCTGGAAACCGGCAAGGTGGCGCTGGATATCTTCTCCCCGCATGCCGGCGTCGTGCACGAAGTCCTGATCGCCGCGGGCGATGTCGTCGACGAAGGCGCGCTGCTCGTCACGCTGACGGCCTGATCGCGCGACCGGATCAGGCGATGGCGCCAACCTCCTTGAGCAATGCCTGCAACTCGCCGCTTTCCTGCATCTCGCGCATGATGTCGCTGCCGCCGATGAATTCGCCCTTGATGTAGAGCTGCGGAATGGTCGGCCAATTGGCGTATTCCTTGATTCCCTGGCGAATTTCCTGATCGACGAGGACGTTTATCGCGGCGAAGTCTTCCACGCCACACGATTTGAGCGTCAACACGGCGCTCGACGAGAAGCCGCATTGCGGAAACTGCGGCGTGCCTTTCATGTACAGCACGACGGGACTGGAAGTGACCTGTTCGCGGATGCGATCCTGGATGTTCATGTTTTTTTCTCTCTCTGAAGTTGGGGAAACAGCCCGAGGATTCTGGCCGCGTATCCATATTCCTGTCAATCTCTTCCGGGACGCGCCGCGCCCTATAATGTGCCGCCGCAGTCCGCCGCCGCCATCGGCAGTGCCCGCATGACCGCATTTCCGTTTACTTTCGCGCATCATCCCGATGGGCATGATTTCGCCGCCAGCGCGCAACTGGCCAGCGAGGCGGATACGCTGGCGCTCGGAGCGCGGATCGCCGGAGCGCTTGCGCCCGGACTCAATATTTGGCTCGAAGGCGACCTCGGCAGCGGCAAGACCACCCTTGTTCGCGGCATATTGCGGGCACTGGGCCACGCCGGCCCGGTAAAAAGTCCCACCTACACCTTGATCGAACTTTACGTAGTTTCTAGAATGATCCTGTATCATTTTGATTTTTATCGGCTGGCGAATCCGGAAGAGTTTCTCGATGCCGGACTCGACGAATACTTTTCGGGGACGGGCGTCTGCTTGGTGGAGTGGCCGCGGCAAGCGGCGCCCTGCCTGGCGGCTCCCGACATCATCATCACCCTCATGGCCCGGAACGATGGGCGGCGGGCCACGATCCAGGCAAAAACAGAAGCCGGGCGGATATGTATACATCAACTGACAGACAGGACAATCTCGCAGCGGACAGCCCCGCCCGGCTGAATCGGCGCGCACTGCTGAAACTGGCCAGCGCAACGCTCGCTCTTCTCGTCAGTCCGGTTGGCCTCGCCGCCGACGGCAGCCTGCTGGCAATCCGGGTATGGCCGGCAAACGAATACTCCCGCATCACGCTGGAAAGCGGCCACAAGCTGAAGTTTTCGCACCTGATCGTGAAAGACCCTGAACGCCTCGTCGTGGATCTGGAAGGCATCGACCTCGACAGCGTGCTGCAAAACCTCACCGGCAAGGTGCTCGACAGCGATCCCTACATCAAGCTCATCCGCGCCGGCCAGAACCGGCCCGGCGTCGTGCGGATCGTGGTCGAACTGAAAGAAGAGATCAACCCGCAGATTTTCACCATCGATCCCGTGGGGAGTTACGGACACCGGCTGGTGCTCGACCTTTATCCGATGGTTGCGCCCGACCCCTTGCTGGCGCTGATCCAGAAATCGTCGCCGCTGGACGCGGCGGCGGGCAGTCCGCCGGATACTTCCGCCGCCTCTGAAGCCGCCGTTTCCGAAACCGCCGCTTCCGAAGCCGCCGACGCCACGAGCGCCGCCCCATCGCGCCGCGCCGCGCCGCCGCGTATCAAGCGGATGTTCACTATCGCGCTCGATCCCGGTCACGGCGGCGAAGATCCCGGCGCGATAGGACGGCGCGGCAGTTACGAGAAAAATGTCACGCTCAATATCGCGCGCCGCCTCAAACGCAAGATCGACAGCACCCCCGGCATGCGCGCCCTGCTCACGCGCGACGGCGATTACTTCGTGCCGCTGGCGCAGCGGGTGAAACGCGCCCGCCAGGTCCAGGCAGACCTGTTCGTATCGGTACACGCCGACGCTTTCGTGCGTCCGGAAGCGCGCGGCAGTTCGGTTTTCGTGCTCTCGGAAAAAGGCGCTTCCAGTTCCGCGGCGCGCTGGCTGGCGCAAAAAGAAAACGACGCGGATCTGATCGGCGGCGTCAACCTCGCCCGCCAGGACAGCCATCTCGCCCGCACCCTGCTCGATCTCTCGCAAGCGGCAACGATCGGCGACAGCATCAAACTGGGGCGCGCCGTGCTCGCCGCCCTGGGCGACATCAACACCTTGCACAAATCCCATGTCGAACAAGCGGGCTTTGCCGTGCTCAAGGCGCCGGACATCCCGTCGATCCTCGTCGAGACCGCCTTCATCAGCAATCCCGAAGAAGAAGCGCGCCTCAACGACAACGCCTACCAGGAAAAAATGGCCGACGCCATCCTGCGCGGCATCCGCCGCTATTTCGACGACAACCCGCCCATGCAACGCGCGCCCATGGCGCGGGCGGGATAGAGTCGGAGGGAACCGGACATTTTTCCGATCCCCGATGACATGCTAGAATCCTTGGCCGTTCGTCCCCGAAACAACATCGCGGGACCGCGGCGGCGGTATTCCCCGAACCGGCGCGCGCCCCGACAACCCGAATCGGAGTTCCCATGTCCACATCATTGTTCGCCGCCGTCGAAATGGCTCCCCGCGATCCTATCCTCGGCCTGACCGAAGCCTTCAATGCCGACAGCCGCGCGGCCAAGGTCAATCTCGGCGTCGGCGTCTATTACGACGACAACGGCAAACTGCCGCTGCTGGCCGCCGTCGAGGCCGCCGAGGAAGCCCGCCTCAGGGCGCAGCCGGCGCGCGGCTACCAGCCCATCGACGGCAATCCCGCCTACAACCAGGCCGTGCGCGATCTCCTCTTCGGCGCGGGCTCGGATCTCGCCTCCAATGGCGCCGTCGTCGCCATCCAGGCGCTGGGCGGCACCGGCGCGCTGAAAGTGGGCGCGGATTACCTCAAGCAACTGCTGCCGCAGACCACGCTGTTCATCAGCGATCCTTCCTGGGAAAACCATCGCGCCCTGTTCGGGGCCGCCGGTTTTCCCATCGAGACCTATCCTTACTACGACCCGGCCACGCGCGGCGTCGATTTCGCCGCGATGAAGCAAAAGCTCGCCGCGCTGCCGCCACAGTCCATCGTGCTGCTGCACGCCTGCTGCCACAACCCGACCGGCGCGGACCTGACCGGCGGGCAGTGGCAGGAAGTTGCCGCGCTCTGCAAGGAAAAGAGCCTCGTCCCCTTCCTCGACATGGCCTACCAGGGCTTTGCCGACGGCATCGAGCAGGATACCGCCGCGGTACAGGCGTTCGCGGCCAGCGGCGCGCAGTTCCTCGTGTCGTCGTCGTTCTCCAAGAATTTCTCCCTGTACGGCGAACGGGTCGGAGCGCTTTCCATCGTGACCGCGAGCAAGGAAGAAGCGGCGCGGGTGGCCTCGCAAGTCAAGCGCGTCATTCGCACCAACTATTCCAATCCGCCCACGCACGGCGGCGCGATCGTGGCGGCGGTTCTCGCCAGCCCGGAACTGCGCAGGCTCTGGGAAGACGAACTTGCCGGCATGAGAAACCGCATCCGCGCCATGCGCGCCGGTTTCGTCGAGGCGCTGAAGGCGGAAGGCGTCAGGCAGGATTTTTCCTTCATCGCCAGACAGCGCGGCATGTTCTCCTTCACCGGCTTGGGCAAGGAGCAGGTGGAACGGCTCAAGAGCGAGTTCGGCATCTACGCCGTTTCCTCGGGCCGCATCAACGTGGCCGCGCTCAACAGCAAGAACCTGCCCGTGGTGGCGAAAGCGATTGCCGCCGTGGCGTGAGCGCCCGCTTACGTTTTGTTTTCGGAATGCCCGCCGCGCCGAATCTCTTTCTTGCATATCTTTGCCTTCGCCAGACAATCTGTCCTCCTCTGTGCCCCTCCCTGCATCGCGGCGTCATCGAGCGCTGCGGATCATGATCGCCGCCCCGCGCCCCGCGCGGGGCGGCTTGCAGCCCCCCGCGAGGATCGAGAAAAACGCCGAAAAACCGCTCCGGTACTGCCGCTTCGCCATCCGCGACAACAATTTCCCCCATCCGTGCTGGTCATGAACGGCCCCGGACAAGCGCGTCATGGCGAAACGGCCAGCCGATCACTGTCACGTCGATGAAAAACCACGCCCCCGGCCGCCCTCGCGCGCGCGGATTATAATTTTTCCCCTTATGGCAATCCGCATACCGGTTTTTCTGTTCGACCTCCTGGCCGTCCTCGTCGCCTGGGCAGGCGGACTATTGATCCGCTTCAATTTCGAATGGCCCACCGGCTACGGCCTGCGCGCGATCCTGATCCCCGCGGCGCTGTTGGTCATCCACGCGCTGGCATGCCGTTGGGCGGGGCTGTACCGGGGCATCTGGATGTTCGCCAGCCTGCCCGACCTGAAGCGCGTACTGTGCGCCGTGGCCGCCTCGACCGTCGGACTGGCGGTGCTCATGGCGCTCGACCGTAGCGGCGGACTGGCGCTGCCGCGCGCCATGCTCATACTCTACCCTTTGCTGCTCGTCGCCGTGATGGGCGGCGGCAGGGCCGCGTGGCGGATGTGGAAAGAATACCGCCTCTATGGCGACCTTGCCGCCGCCGGGCGCCCGGTCGTAATCGTCGGCGCGGGCCGGGGCGGCGCCATGCTGGTACACGCGCTCGCGCACAGCGCCGATTGGCGCGTCGTGGCGCTGGTCGACGACGACCAGAAAAAATGGGGGCTTGAAATCTCCGGCATCCCCGTCGCGGGCGGCATCGACGCCTTGCCCCGGGCGCTGGCCGACCACCGCGCGGCGCACGTGATACTCGCCATCCCCTCCGCCCCGCGCGCCGCCATCAAACGCGCCGCCGACGTCGCGGTCGGCTCCGGCGCCAGCGTATTCACCGTGCCCGGCATCGAAGAACTGATGAGCGGACAAGTCAGGATCGACACCATGCGCCCGGTCGACGTCGAAGACCTGCTTGGCCGCGAACCCGTGCGCATCGACACCGCCCATGTACACGAACTCTTCGCGCACCGCACCATCCTCGTCACGGGCGCGGGCGGCTCGATCGGCAGCGAACTATGCCACCAACTCGCGCGCTTCGAGCCGGAGCGCC
The DNA here is from genome assembly GCA_031259795.1 of Azoarcus sp. Classification (GTDB taxonomy): domain Bacteria; phylum Pseudomonadota; class Gammaproteobacteria; order Burkholderiales; family Rhodocyclaceae; genus WRNU01. The sequence goes on along the minus strand of JAIRLA010000107.1, from coordinate 1,702 downwards.
TGGTACTTCTGGAAACGGGCGAATTCGCCCTCTACTCGATCACGGAATGGCTCGCCTTCTACCATCCGGAAGTGGATATCGTCCCGCTGATCGGCGACATCCGGGACGAGAAACGCAACGACGAAGTATTCACCGCCTGGCGTCCGCAAATCGTCTTCCACGCCGCCGCCTACAAACACGTCCCGCTGATGGAAAACGCCAACGCCTGGCAAGCGGTGAGCAACAACGTCCACGGCACGCTCCGGCTCGCCTGCTGTGCCCGGCGCTATGGCGTCGAGCGTTTCGTCATGATCTCCACGGACAAGGCGGTCAACCCGACCAACGTAATGGGCGCGAGCAAACGGCTGGCCGAAATGGTTTGCCAGGCGCTGGCCATGCGTGGCGGCACCCGTTTCGAGGTCGTGCGTTTCGGCAACGTCCTTGGCAGCACCGGCAGCGTGATTCCCAAGTTCCAGGCGCAGATTGCGCGCGGCGGCCCGGTCACGGTGACGCATCCGGAAATCACCCGCTACTTCATGTCCATTCCCGAAGCGGCGCAACTGGTACTGCAAGCGGCGGCCTTGGGGCAAGGGGGGGAGATTTTCGTCCTCGACATGGGCGAGCCGGTCAAAATCGCCGACCTCGCGCGCAACATGATCCGCCTGTCGGGCTACACCGAAGCGCAAATACGCATCGAATTCACCGGCCTGCGCCCGGGCGAAAAGCTCTACGAAGAACTGCTGGCCGACACCGAACAAACGCGCCCGACGCCGCATCCCAAACTACGGATCGCGCGTTCGCGTCCGGTCGCCGAAAACTTTCTCGACGACTTGCAAACCTGGCTGGAACAACCCGTCCCCGTGAGCGACGACGCCGTGCGCGCCGGCATCGCGCGCTGGCTGCGCGAATACAAGCCCGGCGGCATCGGGGATCAGGGATCGGGCGTCGGGGATCAGATTCCACGGATTTGAGCCGGGTTATCAGGAGTCCGCGTCATTGCTCATGTAGGGATTCAGAGTCTATTCCAATAGGCCCGCCCTGAACCGCCGCATGGATTGCCGCGTCGCGTCGCTCCTCCCGCCTCGCCATTGCGAGGCGCGCGAGCGCCGTGGCAATCCGGTTCGTTCCATCCGGCGCGACAGCGCCGCTGATTTCCTGGCGGTGGAGAGTGGACGGGCGTCCCATTCCTTCCCCCTCTTTTTCAATGAGCCGGGCCAAGTCGATTTTCTATAGAATCCGCTTCCCGTCTACTCGTTGCCGAAGGCGAAGGCCCGTCCATGCCGATCCTGACCGTTGACAATGCCTGTCTTGCTTACGGTCACGTCGACCTGCTCGACCATGTTTCCTTCCAACTCGACGTCGGCGAGCGGGTCGCGCTGATCGGGCGCAACGGCGCGGGCAAATCCAGCCTGCTGCGCGTGCTGGCCGGGCAGACCGCTCTCGACGACGGCGCGATATGGCGGCAACCAGGCCTGAGCATCGCCCATGCGCCGCAGGAAGCCGACTTTCCGCTCGACCTCGACGTTTATACGACAGTGGCCAGCGGACTGGGAGATCTGGCCCGCCTGCTCGTCGATTATCACGAAGCATCGGCTACCGTGGCTGAACAAGGCGGCGGCGCGGCGCTGGAACGGCTGACGGCCTTGCAGCAGGCAATCGAAACCGCCGACGGCTGGCGGCTGAACCAGCGCGTTGAACAGGCGCTCGCCACGCTTGGACTGGA
>JAIRLA010000084.1 GCA_031259795.1 Azoarcus sp. | reverse complement strand
TCGAAACCCGCCGCGCGACCGTTGCGGGACTCAGGCTGCCGACATGGCCGGAAGTCGAAAGGCGCGAATATCACGCCTGGACGAAAGCGCGCATCGTCATTGATACAGCGGGAAAAAGCACGGACGCCTCCTTCGCCGCGCTCCTCGCCGCGCTGGATCTCCCGGTCTGAAAAAACGGCGCGCTATTTTTCCGGGGTTTCCTGTTCCGGGAATATCGTTTTGTAGCTGAAATAGTAATTGGCGAATGTGGCGGGGATGAGGATGGACAGCGTGATGGCGAACATAGCCAGTAAGCCCGCGATCACGGAGATTGCAAAAATGATTCCCGCGACAACGGCGTAAATCCAGCCGGCAAGTAGCCAGACCAGCCCGTTCACGAGAAAAGCTTTCCAGTTGCCCAGGCAAGCGGCGAAACTGGTCCTGAGCGCTTTACCGACAGGCATGCCATGCCAGGCGATCAGGAAAGGCGAAAACCAGTAAGCCATCAGGACAGGAACCATCAGGGCAAACCAGAGCAGTCCGAAAACAAGCAATACAGACAATATCCTGATTGTGGCGTTGATGTCAGGGAGATGGCTGGAATTGTCGAGTTGGGTGGCAAGCTGGGCAATATCTACGTCGGTAGCGAGCGAGACCACGTACACAATCAGTGTTATTGCTGTTACCGCAGCGAAATAGACTGCCGAGAGGATCAGCAATGGCGTCGATTTCTCTTCGACGGGATGCAGAAAGAGATCGAGGGAAGCCTCTTCTCCTTTTTCCACGCCACGGTAGATGGCAGCCAATCCCGCGATCACGATGCTGCCGAGCAATATGTTGATGATCGATCCCAATACCGGGAGCCAGCTCAGCGCAAAAGTGCAAAGCACAACGAGGAAAGTCGACAGGCTGAGCGGTGCGGGGTGACGCAGCACCAAATTTGTACCTGATCTCAACCACTGCCATCCCGCCGAAGCGGGCAGGATTTTTGCCGCCATGAAAAGCCTCCGTGCCATCGGGACGGCCAGTATCGCACTCTTCCCGATGGGGATATGGACGATTGCGGGAAAAGTATCGTCCCGCAAAAGCGATGGATCGAAGCGGAGCGGGCGCCGGATTTCGACGCCCGATCCGCCGCGCGGGGCCGGGCGGCTACTGCGCCCGTCCGCCGTATTCATTCACCAGCCGCGCCTGCACGTCGTTCGTGACCGGCTCGTAGCCGCCCGCTTCGATGGCGAATTCACTCTCGCCCGCGCACAGCGCTTTCAGGCGCGCCTCGAAGCCGTCCATGTCGGCCATCGGCACCGAGGCGGTAATCAGCGTCCAGCCGCTGGCGGGGCTGTCGGTGCCGGTGACGCGTCCGCGCCGCCCGGAAAGTTCGGCGCTGACGTTGCCGAAATGGTTATCGGCGACCTTGACCTGGACTCCGACGATCGGTTCGAGGATCTGCGGGCGGGCGGCGAGCACGGCGTCGATCAGCGCGTGGCGTCCGGCGGTGACGAAGGAGACTTCGTTGGAATCGACCGCGTGATGCTTGCCGTCGGTGATGACGACCCGCACGTCGTGGATGGGATAACCGGCGAGCGCGCCTTCGGCCACCGCTTGGCGCACCCCCTTTTCCACTGCCGGCATGAACTGCACGGGAATCGCGCCGCCCTTGACCTCGTCGCCGAATTCGATGCCCGCGCCGCGCGGCAATGGCTCTACGCGCAGGGCGACTTCGCCGAATTGCCCCGCGCCGCCGCTTTGTTTCTTGTGGCGATAGCGCGCTTCGGCGGTGGCGGTGATGGTTTCGCGGTAGGGAATCGCGGGCGGGGCGGTGTCGAGTTCGAGGTTCCAGCGCGTCGACAACTCTTCGAGGACGATCTTCAGATGCTGCGCGCCGAGGCCGCGCACCACGGTATGACGGCTGCGCGGATCGTAGCCGACTTCGATGCAGGGGTCTTCATCGGCAATGCGGGCGAGGGCTTCGCCCAGGCGTTGCTCGTCGGCGGCCTTGCGGGCGATGAGGGCGAGACCATAGACCGGCTGCGGATAAGCGGGCGGATGCAAGTGGAAAAAATCTTCGTCGTGCGAGTCGTGCAGCACGGCATCGTGATGCAACTCTTCGATGCGGGAAACCGCGCACAGATCGCCGGGCACCGCGAGCTTGGTTTCGCTGGTGTTCTGTCCTTGCAGGCGCAGGAGATGCGCGACCTTGAACGGCTTGCGCCCGTCGCCGATGAAAAGTGAGCTGCCCGGCGAAATCGTGCCTTGATGGACGCGGAAGAGAGCAATCTTGCCGCGATAAGGGTCATTGCTGATCTGGAAAACGTGCGCGAGCGCGTGACGCGCCGGATCGGGCGCGACCTCGACCGGGACGGCGCCGGCGCCTTCGCCCCTGAGGAATCGCGGCGGATTGCCTTCGGTGGGATCGGGCATCAGCTTGCCGAGGATATCGAGCAGTTCGCGCAGCCCGGCGCCCGTCTGGGCGGAAACGAAGCAGACGGGGATCAAGTGGCCGTCGCGCAACGCCGCTTCGAAAGGCGCGTGGAGTTGTTCGGGCGCGAGCGCTTCGCCCTGTTCGAGATAACGCGCCATCAGGTCTTCATCGAGTTCGATGACCTGGTCGACGATAGCCTCGTGCGCCGCGTCGATGCTGGAAAAAGCGGTGGCGGCCCGGGCATCGGGGGCAAAGAAACAATCTGTCACGGCGCTGGCATCGGGCGCGGGCAGGTTGAGCGGCAGGCATTCGCGCCCGAAAGCGGCGGTGATTGCTTCCATGAGCGCGCCAAAATCGCCGCCGGCGTCGATCTTGTTGACGATGATAAGGCGGCACTTGCCCTCGGCGGCCGCCATCATCCGCCGCGCGCCGCTTTCGATGCCGGAGGCGGCATTGATGACGATAGCGGCGGTCTCGACCGCCTCCAGCGTCGCCAGCGCCCGCCCGGCAAGGTCGGGCAATCCCGGCGTATCGAGCAGATTGATCCAGTGTCCGGCCCACTCCAGATGAGCCAGCGTCGACGCGAGCGAATGCGCGCCCGCGCCATTGCCGTTGCCCTCGACGCCGGCGGCGCTGAGCAAAGCCTTGAGCAAGCTTGTTTTACCACTGCCAGTCTGGCCGAGCAGGGTGATGTTGCGGATGTCGTGTACTGAGCTTGGCGTCATGACGATTCCTTCCTTTGTGTTTTATGGGCGATGGTATGAGCGGGAAGTTTCTGCCATCCTGCGCTTGCTGGCAATGAGGGCAATGTGTTCGAGTGTATGCGCTCCCCGTCGAATAGTGGTAATAGAGTCCATTCCCGGCACGGGAATAGCGCCCCGCCTCGCAATGGCGAAGTGGGGAGCGTCCTCGCAATGACGAGGTCTCCCGATGGATTCCCCTCGCCTCCCGCAGCATAGGTATCTACATCTACACACTCTGAAACAGCGGCGCTTCGCGCCGGATAGAACGAACTGGATTGCCACGGGCCTGCGGCCTCGCAATGATGAGGCGGGGGATTGCCGCGTCGCTGGATGAGTCCGAGCCCTGATTCCCGATCCCTGACGTCAATCCGCCACGCACCATTGCGCCGGGTCGATTTTCCAGTGTTCGAAATCTTCGTAACCCACGATGCGATCCTGCGAATAGCGCAGGTCGATGTTCTGGGAGGGCAGGTAATGGCCGCTGGTGTGGAAGATGACTTTGATCTTGGGTTGCATGAGGTTGTCCGGATGCTGCGCTTCGACGATGGCGAGTCGCCCGCTTTCCAGCCGCACCAGTGAGCCGGTGGGATAGATGCCGAGCGAGCGGATGAATATCTGCGTCAGTTCGGGGTTGAAATGGAATTTGCTCCATTCGAGGATTTTGCGCAGCGCTTCGGTGGGGGGAATGCCTTTGTGGTAGCAGCGGTTCGAGGTGATGGCGTCGTAGACGTCGACGATGGCGCTCATCTGGCCGTAGCGGCTGATCTCTTCGCCTTGCAGCTTGTTTGGATAACCGCTGCCGTCGTAACGCTCGTGGTGCTGGGCGGCGACGGCGAGCGCGATGGGGCTGATGCCCGGCGTGGCTTCCAGGATGATCTTGCTCTGCACGACGTGCGATTTCATCTGGATGAATTCCTCGTCGGTGAGCTTGCCCGGTTTGTTCAGGATCGCGTCGGGCACCACGGCCTTGCCCGCGTCGTGCAGCAGGGCGCCGATGGCGATTTCGCGGATGATTTCGCGCGGCAGTTCGAGGGCGCGGGCGAATGTGGTCATCAGCGCGCATACCGAAACCGAGTGCTGGAAGGTGTATTCGTCGTGATTCTTGAGCTGCGCCAGCGGCAGCAGGGCGTCCTGCTGGCGGAAAATGGACGCGACGATGCGCTCGACCACCGGCTCGATGTGCTCGATCTCGATTTGCCTGCCCAAGCGGACGTCATGCATCATGCCATGGACGATGCGGTTGGCCTCGGCGTGCAGTTTGTGGGCGCGCTGGCGCTCCACGTTGAGCGTGGCCGGTTGCGGCTGGAGCGGGGAGGCGTGATGGCGGGCAAGTTCTTCGATCTGGGTATCGACCGCCTGCCGGGCTTCTTCCAGCGTGGGGGCATTCTCGACATCCGCGCCGCGCGCGACGTCGATGTAGATCTCGTGCGTTCCGAGCGCGACGATCTTCTCCAGCGTTTTTTCGTTGTCGACGAGAAAGCGATTGCGCAGGAAGTTGTGCTCGATCCAATCGCAGTTGAGATCGTGCACGTACATGCCGACTCGCAGCAAGGAAACGGGGATGAGTTTTATCATGTCAGGGGGGAGCAGGGGCAATCGCGGGAAACATGCGCTCAACGTGTTTCAGGACTGTTTCGCTTCAACACTTGTTTTCTTTCGCCCCCTCGCCGCCTGGCCTTTCCTTTTCCGCCTGACGGGAGGCCGAAGCCCATGAAAAAGCGTCATCCCATCCGGAGCGAAGCGGCGCTGGTTACGACATCCGCTTGCGCGGCGGCCCCGCGCGAGGCAATACGGACGGGATGCGCCTGTCGAACCGATGCGGGATGCGCCTGTCGAACCGATGCAGGATATATATGCCGTTATACATTGAACAGGAAATTCATCACATCTCCGTCCCTGACAATGTAGTCCTTGCCTTCGGCACGCATCTTGCCCGCTTCTTTCGCGCCCGCTTCGCCCTGATACTGGATGAAATCCTCGAAGGCGATGGTCTGCGCCCGGATGAAGCCGCGCTCGAAGTCGGTGTGGATGACGCCGGCGGCCTGCGGCGCGGTGTCGCCCCTGTGGATCGTCCAGGCGCGCACTTCCTTCACGCCCGCGGTGAAGTAGGTTTGCAGGCCGAGGAGTTTGTAAGCGGCGCGGATGAGGCGGTCGAGGCCGGGTTC
>JAIRLA010000011.1 GCA_031259795.1 Azoarcus sp. | reverse complement strand
GAGTCCGCGTCATTGCTCATGTAGGGATTCAGAGTCTATTCCAATAGGCCCGCCCTGAACCGCCGCATGAATTGCCGCGTCGATTCGCTCCTCGCAATGACGAGGTGGGGGAAGGGCTTTCGCGATGACGAATTCTTCCGATGGATTCCCCCTGTCCGATGGCTCCCCTCCGCCGCATGGCGGGCGAGAGGGCGCCCGAAGGGCGGGAGAGGGCTTCGTACCAAACGGCGCGAAGCGCCGCTGAATAAAAAAGGGGGCGAAGGAACGGAACGCTTGTCCACGCCCCGCCGCAAGGAAATCAGCGTCGATTCGCTCCGCATGGAACGAAACCCTCTCCCGGCCCTGCGGGCCACCCTCTCGCCCGCCAAGCGGCGGAGGGAAGTTCATCGTAAAAACTCGTCATTGCGAGGAGCGAAGCGATGCGGCAATCTATGCGGCGGGCCAAGGCAGGTCTATTGGAACGGATTCTTGCATGAACTCGCCCCGCTTGCGGGGAAAAATGAATCGTCATTGCGCGCGCCCTCTCCGCAATGACGAAGTAGGAGGGGCTTTTGCAATGGCGAGCGGGGGCATCATTGCGGAGCGCGGCGGCGCTGATAGATGTGATGAAAAGACACGGATCTAATCTATTTACCGGGAGCGGCGGCCATTTCCGGCTTCTTGCCGCGTTTCAGCGAAAGACCTTCGCGGCAGCGCCGGAACAATGAGCATCGAAAGGCGCGCGAAAATGGAGAAACGCGCCCGGTGCGGATTTTTCACGCATATTTTGTGTATCTCCGCACGCCGCCGCACGGCGCGACATGTATTTCGTGCATATCCGTAAAATCTAGCATTGAACATGCGCCGCGGTGGATGGAACAATAGCGAAAAAATATACTGTCACGCCCGATGGCGCTTCCAATGACTTCTCGCCAATATCGCATTGAAACAATTAGTGATGTATTACCCGCGCCATTCGCGCGCCGTTCCGGGATAATGACCGGGCGTTATCTTGCAAGCATGATCCAACCACTGTTTCCCGCGTTCGCCGTATGATGCGTCACAATGTTCGCCGGATGTCGCCGGGAATAAAAGCCGTGGGATTTCGTTGTCCGACATGGAGTCATCGTCGTGGGCTTCTTTGATCGAATCCTTTCCTTGTTCCGTAAAAACGCGCAATCCGCTCCCGCCGAAGAAGAATTGCGCGAGCGCCGCAAGCGTTCCCGCGCCAACCCCCGCAGGGGCACGCGTATCCTCGTGATCGACGATTCGCCCACGATCCTCACGGCGATGAAGCGTTTCCTCGAATCGACGGAGTGCGTTTTCCTGGGAGCGCTGGACGCGAAGACAGGTCTGGAAATGGCCCTGACCCAGAAGCCGGAGCTGATCTTCCTCGATATCGTCATGCCCAGCATCAACGGTTTCGCGGCTTTGCGCGCCCTGCGCAAGAGTCCGCGCACGCGCGATGTCCCCATCATCATGATGAGCGGCAATGAGCAGGCCAAGGCGCAGTTTTTCGGGGCGCATATCGGCGCGGACGATTTCATGAAGAAGCCCTTTTCCCGCTTCGAAGTGTTTGCCCGCATCGCCCGCCTGCTCGATGATGAGGGGATCCCCCGCCGTCCGCCGCTCCCCGGCTCCGCTCCCCAGGAAATGCCGTTCCCCGCCGCGCCGCCGCGCCAACCCGCCGTTACCGAAAAGGCCGGATATCCGGTCGCGGCGGCTTCGCCGCCAATCCCCGCGGCCGCGTCGCCGCGCGGCGTCCCCGCCGCCCAGGCGGCGGCGGTCAGTGCGCCTTTCCAGCCCGCCGCCGTCCAGGCGCCGCCACCGCCGCCGCGCCAAGCGCAGCCCTTTGCGGCGCCCGTCCTTGCCGCCGCCGCGCCGCCCCATTCTCCCCGGGCGCCTGCAACGGGCGATGCACGGGCGGCGCGCGCCCCCGCCACGCCTCTTCCTCCTCTCCCGGCGGCGGAACCCGCCGCGCCGCCCCCCTTCCAGCCTGTCGTTTCTCCGGAATTGCTGACGCAGATCGCCCGTCTGGCCCAACTTGCGCAGTCCGATCCCGAGGCGCTGGCGGCCTTGTCCGCGCTTTCGGCACAGTTGACCGCCCAACTCGCCGCCGCGGCGATGCGTCCGGCAACGCCGCCGCAACCGCAACAACCGCAGGCAGTGTCGGTGTAAATCACGCCAAACCGGCGGGACAGGGTTTCGGCGCGCTTGTCTCGCGGCATCCGGACAAAGCGAACCCAATGCCGCGCGGCGCGGTAGAATGGCGATCGTATTCAGGGTTCCGGTCGCCGTGGCCGGATTGCGCCCTGCGCGGGCAGGGCTTGAACCGGAGTTGCTCTTACGATGAAACTCACCAGCAACAGTTTCGCTGACGGACAGAAGATACCGGGTGAATTCGCTTTCGCCATCCCCAATGCCGCCCATCACGTCAGCTTGGGTAAAAACCGCAATCCCCATCTTGCCTGGAGCGATGTGCCCGAAAGCACGCGAAGTTTCGCCGTGATCTGCCACGATCCGGACGCGCCCAGCCAGGGCGGCGATGTCAATCAGGAAGGCAGGAGCGTGCCCGCCGGTTTGCCGCGCGTGGATTTTTTCCACTGGATACTGGTGGATCTGCCCGCCGCCATGCGTGAAATCGCCGCGGGCGAGTTTTCCCGCGAAGTCACCCCGCGCGGCAAATCCGGCCCCAGTGCGCCTCACGGCGCGCGCAGGGGTATCAATGATTACACGGACTGGTTCGCCTCCGACCACGATATGTGCGGCGATTATTACGGTTACGATGGCCCTTGCCCGCCGTGGAACGATGAGCTTCCGCACCGCTATATTTTCACGCTCTATGCGCTGGATGTGGAACGCCTGCCGCTCGAAGGGCGTTTCGATGGCCCCGCCGCCCGCGCCGCGTTGCGGGGGCACATTCTCGCCGAAGCCAGTCTTGCCGGAACCTACAGCCTGAATCCCGCTCTGGCGTGAGCGCGAAGCGGGGAGCGGGGAGAAATACCCATCGCCGGCGCGCGCCGTAACGGCGGCGCCGGGATGTCATCGGGCGCTCGGCTCTCCCTTCTTTTCTTTCGGCTGGAATTCAGGCAAACGGCAACTTCACGCCCGGCGGCAATCCCACCAATCCTTTTGCCGCGCTCGTCATGAGTTCTTCCCGTTTTTTCATGCACTGGCTCGTGGCGTCGTTGATGGCTTCGAGCAGGGAAGCCTCGAACTTTTCCTTGTCGCCGATGATTGCCGGGTCAATGTCGGTCTTGATCGCTTTGTAGGAACAATTCATGGTGATCTTGACCGCGCCGCTTTCGGCCTTGCCTTCGACTTGCAGGACATCCAGATTGTTCTGCACAGTCTGGATGCCGGCCTGTACGTTGTCCTGCACGGATTTGGCTTGTTGCAGCAGATTCTTTATCATATGCCCTCTCTTTTCGACAGATATGGATTCGGGTGGATTGCGCTTCAAAAGCGTATTCACATCATAACACTATCCCCGCCCGAATCGCCTTGTGATGACTTTCGTGTGCGCAGGCCCCGGGAAGGCGCCTTTTGCTTAGAGCCTGTTCCGATAGGCCCTCCTTGAAGCGCCGCCGGATAATTCTTTGCGGTGGAGAATGGACAAGCGCCCCATTCCTCCCCCCCCTCTTTAATCAGCGGCGCTGCGCGCCGTTTGGCACGAAACCCTCTCCCGCCCTTCGGGCACCCTCCCCCGCAAGCGGGGGAGGGAAGGAATCCATCGGACGGGGGGACTCCATCGGAAGAATTCGTCATTGCGAAAGCCCTTCCCCCGCCTCGTCACCGCGAAAACCCTTCCCCCCCCTCGTCATTGCGAGGAGCGCAGCGACGCGGCAATCCATGCGACGGTTCAAGGCAGGCCTATTGGAATGGATTCTTATGCCATTGCCGTGAACAAGAAGGGCGGGAGAAGCTGTTTACGCCACCCCTTGGCTGGCGAGGTATTCTTCGTAAGTGCCGCGGTAATCGGTAATGCCGCCGTCGGGTTTGATTTCGATGATGCGGGTGGCGAGCGAGCTGACGAATTCGCGGTCGTGGGAAACGAAGATGAGCGTGCCGTTGAATTTTTCGAGGCTGTTGTTGAGCGATTCGATTGATTCCATGTCGAGGTGGTTGGTGGGTTCGTCCATCAGCAGTACATTGGCGCGCGACAGCATGAGCCTGCCGAAGAGCATTCGCCCTTGTTCGCCGCCGGAGATGACATTGGCCGGCTTTTTGACCTCGTCGCCGGAAAAGAGCAGCCGTCCCAACGTGCCGCGCACCAGAGTTTCGACTTCCTCGCCAGTGGCGGCGGCGCTGATGCGGGCATAGTCGGCGATCCATTCGGCGAGGCTTGTATCCCGTTCGAATTCGGCGGCGTGATCCTGCGCGAAGTAGCCGGGCCGGGCTTTTTCCGCCCACTTCACGCTGCCGCGCTGCGGGGACAGCCCGCCGAGCGCCTCGCCCGCCAGCAGTTTGATGAGGGTGCTTTTGCCCGCGCCATTTTCGCCGATGATGGCGACTTTTTCGCCCGCTTCGATGGCGATGGAGAAACGGTCGATCACCGGGCGATCCATGGCCGGATAGGCGAAGCTGATTTTGTCGACTTCGCAGGCGAGGCGGTGGAGCTTGTCCTTGTCGTCGACTTCGAAGCGAATCCACGGATATTGCCGCGATGAGGGTTTGACGTCTTCAGGCTTGAGTTTGTCGATGAGCTTGAGGCGGCTGGTGGCCTGTTTGGCCTTGGATTTGTTGGCCGAAAAGCGGCGCACGAATTCCTGCAACCCGGCGATTTTTTCCTTGGCGCGGGCGTTGGCCGCCGACTGGCGCTGGCGCGCGAGGGTGGAAGCTTCCATGTAGTCGTCGTAGTTGCCCGGATAGAGGGTGATCGTGCCGTAGTCGAGGTCGGCCATGTGGGTGCAGACCTGATTGAGGAAGTGGCGGTCGTGGGAAATGATAACCATCGTGCAGTCGCGCTCGTTGAGCACGTCTTCCAGCCAGCGGATGGTGTTGATGTCCAGATTGTTGGTCGGCTCGTCGAGCAGCAGGATGTCGGGATTGGCGAAAAGCGCCTGGCAAAGCAGTACCCGGAGCTTCCAGCC
>JAIRLA010000296.1 GCA_031259795.1 Azoarcus sp. | reverse complement strand
CGCAGGTCGGGCGGGATGTGGATGGTCAGATCGCGCGGGGAACTCCACCAGCCGAGGCCCATCGCCAGGGCCAGGGCGAAGAGCAGCCCCGCGCCGATCCGCAAGGTCTGGATGTGCGCTCGCAAATGGGTGATTTCGTTCTTGAAACGGCTCATGTCCGGCTCCTTTTTGTCCTTCTCGTTGTCCAGCGTCCGGAATGGGTGACGATGTCCGGGCCGATCAGGGGGGCGAACATGGGATGGCGAACCGCGATCCGCCATTGCATCTGGCGGTAAAGCCAGGTCTGCGGGCGTCCGCGCTTCAGGCGGCGCAGCAGTCCGCCCCCGGCGAAGACGCCCAGGGCGATCCCGGCCACGATGAAAGTGGGGACGAGGGCGATCATGGAAGACAGGAGGGCGAACGGCAGGCCAGTGGCGGCGCCTGCGAGGCTGGAGAGTCCCGCGCAGATCCACAGTTCGTCCGCCGTGAGACCGCGCACGACGACCGGGTGGCGGTTGAGACGATGCGGCAGGAAGGCGACCGTGCCGCCGGCGAGCGGGGACGCCATCTCACAGGATGCTTGTGGCTTCGGTCAGCAGCCAGATGCCGACCACGAGCAACACCGCGCCAACCGCCACCGTCTCAGGCCAAACTGCCCCCAGGTCTTGCGCCCGTTGTGGATCTCGGCGTAGGCGCCATAGGCGTGGTAGCAGACGCCGATGAACATGGCGACCACCACCAAAAGCGCGACCAGCATCACGATGTCGTAGCCGTAATTGCGCAGGGTGTCGAGGATGCCGCTGCCGGTGCCGCGCGAGGGGTCTTCGAGGGTGGGCAGTCCCGCGGCCTGGGCCAGCGGGGCAAAACCCAGGGGCAGGGGCAAACCCGCGAGCAATGCCCTGGAGGCAGGGCAAAAGCGGTGAAAGTTGGATGTCATGTTCATGAACGTCTCCTTTGGAAAAGGTCAGGAAAGCAGGAAATAGGTCAGCGCTAGGTACAGGGCAGTGACGCGCACGGCCACACCCAGGAACTGGCGCTGGGAGAGGCGCTGTTCCGCCCAGCCGGTATAGGCCGTGCGCAAGGCCCAGACGCCCCAGAGAAGCAGGATGGCGAACACGAAGGCCAGGATGACGGCGGAAACCTCCGCAGGCAGGAATCCGCCATTGGCCTGGAAGGCGGTGGTCTGGTCGGCGGTCATGGGGCGCTTTCCCGGTCGGTTTCATGCGAGCGCCCGTCCGCCTCGCGCCGGTACTCGCCCGACAGTCGGGAAAGGTCGCGCGGCTGGGCGCGCGGCGGGTTCAGGTAATCGTGGATGCCGGCGCGGATGCGGGCGAGATCGGCGTAGAGGCGCGGGTAATCGAAGTGGTAGCGCGCCTCCGGCGGCACGGGTTGCGCCTCGCTCCCTCGCGCCAGCCGTTCGGCGAGATCGAGCTGGCGCAGCACGGCGGCCAGTTCCCGCCGCTGGATCGCATCGTCGGCGAACGCGGGCGGCGCGCACAGGAGAAACGCGAAAGATGCCGCGAGCGGCAGGGTGATACGGGGGATGATCTTCATCGCCATTCCTTTGCGGGGAGATGGCGGGATCGTGGAAGAATTTGCCCCGGAATGCGCCAAAGAATCGGCACTCACGGCTGACCGCTTTTTTTTCGCGCCAGCGCGAAGGGGGACTCTGGCCGGGTTGCCTCGAACGGCTTTTTTGGGGTCGAACCCGCCTGGAATCTATTCCGCCATTTCAGGCGGGCGCACGCGCAGGGGGCCGAGCGGGGAGACGCCAGGCAGGGCGCTGTCGAGGATCGCCGCCCGCAGGAGGTCGATCGCCTCGCCGCGCGGGTAGGTCACCCGCCATGCCAGCGCGACCCGGCGCGAGGGCGCGGGATCGGCGAAGGGCCGCACCACCACCAGCGGATCGCGGCGCTCCAGGCCGTCCGCCGCCGTGCAGGGCAGCACCGCCACCCCCAGGCCGCTTGCCACCATGTGGCGGAGGACATCAAGCGAGCCGCCTTCGGGCGCGCGTTGCAGGGCGCCGCGGCATTGCGGACAGGCTTCCAGCACCTGGTCGCGGAAACAGGCCCCGGCGCCGGGCAACAGTAACGGTTCATCGGCAAGCATGCCGGGCGTGATTTCCCGCCGCCCGGCCCAGGGATGCGCGGCGGGCGCCAGTATGCGGAAGGGTTCGTCGTGGATCGGCTGCGTGACGATGCCCTTCTCCTCGAACGGCAGGCTGGCGATGATGACCTCCAGCTCGCCATGCCTGAGCCGCCCGGCCAGCCGCGCCGTGGAGTGCTCCTCGATGATGAGCGGCATGCGCGGCGCGCGCTGGTGCAGGCGCGGGATCAGATGCGGCAGCAGATACGGGCCGATGTCGCCGGTCACGCCCAGCCGCAAGGGGCCGATGAGTGGATTCTTGCTGGCGGCGGCGATTTCGTGGATGCGGCGGGCCTCGCACAACACCTTTTCGGCTTGCGCGATGACACGCCGCCCGGTTTCGGTGATCTCGACTCCGGCGGCGCCGCGCTCGAAGAGCGGGAGACCGAGCTCTTCTTCCACTTTCCTGAGCGCCACCGAGAGCGTGGGCTGCGAGATATGGCACTTTCCGGCGGCGCGGCCAAAGTGCCGTTCGCGCGCCAGGGCGACGAGATAACGCAGATCGGTCAAGGTCATGGGAGAAAGAACCGCCTCCATGGGATGAATGCTGTAAAAATATGATTTTACAGACCGCACGCCAGATGGCGATATGCGCGCTACAAATATTTCTTGAAACTCCCCGCCATGAGATCGACGGCGAGGCAGAGCAAGACCGCGGCGGGCAGCAGAATCCAGAGCGGATGGAGGGAGACGGGCAGCGCGAGATAGAGCGTCCAGGGCAGCGTCAGGAGAGGGAAGAGGCTCGCCTTGGCGCGATGGTAGAGGTAGCCCGATTCGCGCCCGGCGCTCATCTTGCGGATGTCGCGGCGCGCGAGGCCGTCGACCAAGCCGATGAGCACGGCCAGCAGGAAGAGCGGCACGGTGAGCGTGAGCACGATGAGCCGCACGAGAAAGACCAGCGTCACGAAGGCGCTGGCGATCAAAAAATCTTCCGCCCAGACGTAGACCCGGCCCAGGTAATACCGAAAATCCCTTTTCGCG
>JAIRLA010000266.1 GCA_031259795.1 Azoarcus sp. | reverse complement strand
TCTCCCCCCTGCGGGGGGCGAGGGGAATCCAGCGGGAGAACTCGTCATTGCGAGAACCGCCCCCCCTCGTCATTGCAAAAGCCTTCCCAACCTCGTCATTGCGAGGAGCGCAGCGACGTGGCAATCCAGTTCGTTTCAACCGGCGCGCAGTGCCGCTGATGTTTCTCTGCGGCGGGAAAGATGGGCGTTCCATTTTCTCCCGTCTTTTTTCAGTCAGCGGCGTTGCGCGCCGGATAGAACGAACTGGATTGCCACGGGCCTGCGGCCCTCGCAATGACGAGGAGGGAAGATTGTCGCGGCGACAGCGCCTTGTGATGATAGAACGGGAGGATTGCCACGTCGTGGCGCTCCTCGCAATGACGAGGTGGGGGCGGCTTTCACAATGATGAGGGGGGCGAGTTCTTGCGATGAACCTTCCCTCCCCCGCTTGGCGGGGGAGGGTGGCCGAAGGCCGGGAGAGGGCGTCGTTCCATCCGGCGCGCAGCGCCGCTGATTGATCTGATCCCCGATCTCCGCCTCCTGATCTTCCGCCAAAATCCGCGATAATATGCGCCCCTGTCTCCTTTGCCGCCGCATGTTCGCGCCTGCCAGTATCGTCTTCGATCTCGATGGCACCCTGATCGATTCCGCCGCCGCCATTCTCGCCAGTTACCGCGCGGCGTTCGCCGCTTGCAGTGTCGAGCCGGTGCGCGCCATCGGCGCGGATATCGTCGGGCCGCCAATCAATGAGACGTTGCGCTTGCTCACCGGAAGCGATGATCCCGCGCTGCTCGAACGGCTCGCCGCCGCTTTCAGGCAGGGCTACGATTCGGAAGGGTTGCTGGAAACCGCCGCTTATCCCGGCATCGGGGAAATGCTGCCGGTCTTGCGCGCGGCCGGGCGCACGCTCTATATCGCCACCAACAAGCGCATCCATCCGACACGGCTGATCGTCAGCCGTCTCGGCTGGGACGATCATTTCGCCGCGGTCTATGCGCTCGATCTGTTTACGCCGCGCCTGCCCGGCAAGGCGGCGATGATTGGCCGCCTGCTCGCCGACCACGGCATCGACGCGGCACAGGCGGTTTATGTGGGCGACCGCATCGAGGACGGGGAAGCGTCCGAAGCCAACGGTTTGCCTTTCATCGCCGCGACCTGGGGTTATGGCATTCCGCGCGCGACGGAAATGGCGGCGCGTTGGCGCGAGGCCGCGACGCCGCGCGCATTGGCGCGGATGCTGCTGGAGAGGCAATGCGCCGGTTGACGCTCGTCGTCCCCGGCTTGGTCTGGCCCGCGCCGCAAACGCTCCATCCGGCGCGGGATCTGCCGCTCGCCGCGCTCTCCCGCCTGCTCGGGCGCGGACGGCGGCGCATCGGCCCGCCCATTTCTTATGAAAACCTGCTGGCGCGGCTTTTCGGGATGGAAAATATCGCGCCGTCCTTGGCCGCCCTGCGCCGTCTGGGCGAAGACGGCGGCGAAGAGCGTGGCGACAAGGGCGAAAACGCCGAAGCGCATTGGCTCTGCGCCGATCCGGTGCACCTTTGTCTCACGCGCGAATATCTGCTGTTGAGCGATTTTGCCGACGGCGAAATCGACGCGGACGAAGCCCGCGCCTTGAGCGCCGCGCTCAATGATGATTACGCCGCGCTCGGTCATTTCCAGGCCGCCACGCCGACGCGCTGGTATTTGCGCCTCGACCGCCCGCCCGCGGCGCGCTTTTCTCCGCTGCATGACGTGGCGGGACGCCCGATCCAGCATTTCCTGCCTGCGGGCGATGAGGCCGGGGCGCGGCGCTGGCGGCATGTCCTGAGCGACATCCAGATCACGCTCCACCATCATCCGGTCAACCAGGCCCGCGCCGCCAGCGGACGGCGCCCGGTCAACAGCCTGTGGTTCTGGGGCGGCGGCGGCGGTCCCGCCGCATCCGCGCGGACGGCGCGCGCGCCCTGTCCGGCGGTGCAGGCGCGCGATCCCTTGGCGCGCGGGCTGGCGCGCGCCGCTGGAGTCGCGCCGGAGATGCCGGATGTGGACGCGGCGCTGCGCACCGGCACATTGACCGTGCTCGACGCGCTCGCTCCGCCCGCCCGCCATCTCGACCTCGCCGTGTGGCGGGAGACGCTGGCGGCAATGGAAAACGATTGGTTCGCTCCGCTCATGCGCGCTTTCGACGCCGGGGGCCTGCGCGCGCTTGTCTTGCGCGTCCCCGGCGAGCGCGCGGATTTCACCCTCACGCTCGATGGCGGGGCGCGCTGGCGTTTCTGGCGGCGGCCCGTGACACTGGATGACATTCACGCCCGCCTCGCTTCTTTGCCCCCTCCTTCCACCATTGTCGAATCCGGATAATCCGAAAATCATGGCAACGACGACCATCCGTCCCCGCGACATTCCCGCGCCCGCCCTCTCCGCGCTGACCGCCGCGGGGCTTTCGCCCCTGCTCGCCCGTCTTTTCGCCGCGCGCGGCGTGCCTGACGCCGCCGGACTCGACTTGTCGTTCAAGGCCCTGTTGCCGCCCGCGGCGCTCACCGGCGCGGACGAGGCCGCCCGCCTGCTGGCCGACGCCATCGAGGCGGGGGCGCGCATGGTCATCGTCGCCGACTACGATTGCGACGGCGCCACCGCTTGCGCGCTCGGGGTGCGGGCGCTGCGCGCCTTCGGGGCCGACGTGCATTATCTGGTGCCCGATCGCGTCACCCTCGGCTACGGTCTCACCCCGCCAATGGTGGAACTCGCCGCGCGCCTCTCGCCCGAGCTGCTCATTACCGTGGATAACGGCATCGCCAGTATCGAGGGCGTGGCCGCGGCGCGCGCCCTCGGTCTCTCCACGATCATCACCGATCATCACTTGCCCGGCGAGACGCTGCCCGCCGCCGATGTGATCGTCGATCCCAACCAGCCCGGCTGCGATTTTCCGAGCAAGGCGCTCGCCGGCGTGGGCGTCATGTTCTACGTCATGCTGGCGCTGCGCGCCGAATTGCGTGAACGCGGCGCTTTTGCCGCTGGCGGCGAACCCCGGCTCGCCGATCTGCTTGACCTCGTCGCCCTCGGCACCGTGGCCGATGTGGTCAGGCTCGACCGCAACAATCGCATCCTCGTCACGCAAGGATTGCAACGCATCCGCGCCGGCCGCATGCAACCCGGTCTGCGCGCCCTGTTCGCCGTGGCGCGCCGCGACGCCGCGCGGGCGAACGCTTTCGACCTCGGTTTCACCCTCGGCCCCCGGCTCAATGCCGCCGGACGGCTCGCCGACATGAGTCTGGGCATCGAATGCCTCATCACCGACGACGACGCCCGCGCCCTCGAACTCGCGCGCGAACTCGATCGCCTGAACGACGAACGGCGCACGGTCGAACGCGATATGCGGGAGAGCGCCGATCAATACATTGGCAATCTCGACCCCGGCGAGCGCGCTGGCGTCACTTTGTTCGAGGCCGGTTGGCATCCCGGCGTGGTCGGTCTCGTCGCCGGGCGCATCAAGGAAAAACTGCACCGTCCGACGATCGCCTTCGCCCGGGGGCGCGAAGGCGAACTGAAAGGCTCGGGGCGCTCGATCCCCGGCCTGCACCTGCGCGACGCGCTCGAATACATCACCCGCCGCGCGCCCGATCTCATATTGAGTTTCGGCGGTCATGCCATGGCCGCCGGTCTCAGCATCCGCGAAGAAAAGCTCGCGGATTTCCGCGCCGCCTTCGAGGCCGCCGCCGCCAGTCTGCTCGATGCCGCCGACCTGCAACGGCGCATCGACACCGACGGCGCGCTCGCCGCCAGCGACATCAGGCTGGAAACAGTCCGCCTGCTCGATCAGGAGGTCTGGGGGCAGGGCTTTCCCGAACCGCTGTTCGACAACGTTTTTCGCGTCGAGCGCCAACGCATCCTCAAGGATCGCCATCTCAAGCTCGAACTCTCGCTCGGCGGCGCGCGCTTCGAGGCCATCCGCTTCAATTGCGCCGAACGCGTCCCGGACGCCATCCACGCCGCCTACCGGCTGGACATCCACGAATACCAGGGGCGGACGAGCGTGCAACTGATGCTGGAGCACTGCGAAGCCGCCTGATACGGACTTGCGATCCCGTTGTCCTTGCCCGCGCGCCGGGCGGGCAAAGTCCGTCGCGCCCGCAGGCGCGCCCGCGCCGTGGATGGCCGCAGGCGGCGGCGTGTTCGCCCCATGCTAGAATCGCGCGGCTTTTTCCTTGGAACGTTCATGGAAGTCGTGATTCTCGCCGCCGGGCAGGGTAAGCGCATGCGCTCGCTTTTGCCCAAGGTTTTGCAGCCGCTGGCGGGCAGGCCGTTGCTCGCGCATGTGCTGGCGAGCGCGCGCGCGCTCGGGGCCGGGCGGATTTGTGTCGTGCATGGTCATGGCGGCGAGGCGGTGCGGGCGCGGCTTGATGCGCCCGGCCTCGTCTGGGTCAAGCAAAGTCCCCAGCTCGGCACCGGGCACGCGGTGCGGCAGGCGTTGCCGCATTTGTCCGCGGGCGGGCAGGCGCTGGTGCTCTATGGCGACGTGCCGCTGATCGGCGCGCGCACGCTCGCGCGTCTGTCCGAAGCGGCGGGGCGGGAGCGCTTGGCGCTGCTGACGGTCGAACTCGACGATCCGGCGGGGTATGGCCGCATCCTGCGCGACGGCGCGGGCCGCGTGGCGCGCATCGTCGAAGAGAAGGACGCGAGCGCGGAGGAGCGCCGCGTGCGCGAGATCAATACCGGCATTCTCGCCGCGCCGGTCGACCGGCTGCGCGACTGGCTGGCCCGCATCGGCAATGACAATGCGCAGGGCGAGTATTACCTCACCGATATCGTCGGCCTTGCGGTCGCGGCGGGCGTCGAGGTCGTCACCGTGGCGCCCGATGCCGTCAGCGAGACGCTGGGGGTCAACAGCAAGGCGCAACTGGCCGCCGTCGAGCGGATCTACCAGGCGTCCGCCGCCCGCCGCCTCATGGATGAGGGGGTGACGCTGATCGACCCGGCGCGCTTCGATGTGCGCGGCGAGCTGGTTTGCGGACGCGATGTCGAGATCGACATCGATTGCGTGTTCGAGGGCCGGGTCGAGCTGGGCGATGGCGTCGAGGTCGGCGCCCATTGCGTGCTGCGCGATGTCCGCATCGGCGCGGGGTCGCGCGTGGCGCCGTTTTCGCATCTCGATGGCGCGGTCGCGGGCGAGGCGTGCGTGATCGGCCCGTATGCCCGCATCCGTCCGGGAACGGCGCTCGGCAAGGGCGTGCATGTGGGCAATTTCGTCGAAATCAAGAACAGCAGGATCGCCGAGGCGTCCAAGGCCAATCATCTGGCCTATGTGGGCGATGCCGATGTCGGGGCGCGGGTCAATATCGGCGCGGGCGTCATTACCTGCAACTACGATGGCGTCGATAAGCACCGCACCGAGATCGGCGACGATGTTTTCATCGGCTCCGATACGCAATTGGTGGCGCCGGTACGGGTTGGGCGGGGCGCTACGCTGGGCGCGGGCACGACGCTCACCCGCGACGCGCCGCCCGGCCAACTGACGGTCTCCCGCGTCCGCCAGCAAAGCTACGCGGGCTGGGCGAAGCCGGAAAAAAAGAAGAACTGACCCGGCTGCGTCCGTCATTTCATGGAGAATACGCATGTGCGGCATCGTCACTGCCATCGCTACCCATAACGTCGTGCCCGTCCTGCTCGAAGGCTTGCGCAGGCTGGAGTATCGCGGTTACGACTCCGCCGGGCTGGCCGTCGTGGACGAGGCAGGCGAGGCGGGCGGCGAGCTTTCGCGCCTGCGCGCCTGCGGGCGCGTCGCCGAGCTGGCGGCGCGGGTCGAGGAGCGTCGGCTCGCGTCTTCGCTCGGCATCGCCCATACGCGCTGGGCGACCCATGGCGCGCCCTCGGAGCGCAACGCCCATCCGCATGTGTCGGAAGGCGTGGCCGTGGTCCATAACGGCATCATCGAGAATTTCGAGGCGCTCAGGGCCGCTCTGCGGGCACAGGGCTATGTGTTCGTCTCCGATACCGATACCGAGGCCGTCGCGCATCTGATCCACAGCAAGCTGCGCGGCGCGGGCGATCTGCTCGAAGCCGTGCGCCTGGCTGTCGCCGGGCTGGAAGGCGCTTACGCGCTCGGGGTGATTTCGGCCTCCGATCCCTCGCGGGCGGTGGTGGCGCGGCGCGGCGCGCCCCTGCTGCTGGGCGTCGGCGACGATGGCAACTATGCCGCCTCCGACGCCGCGGCGCTCCTCCAGGTGACGCGCAAGGTGGTGTATCTGGAAGACGGCGATCTGGCCGAACTGCGCCGCGACGGCTACCGCGTCGTGCGCGTGGACGGCGGCGGCGCGACGCGCGCGGAACATGTTTCCAGCCTCGTCGCCGATGCGGTGTCCCTGGGGGCGTACCGCCATTTCATGCAGAAGGAAATCTTCGAGCAGCCGCAAGCGCTCGCCGACACGCTCGGGCTGGCCGCCAGTTGCGGCGCGGCGGCGGCGCACCATTTCGGCGCCCGGGCGGGCGAAGTGTTCGCCGGGGCGCGGCGGGTGCAGATTCTCGCCTGCGGCACCAGTTACCACGCCGGACTGGTGGCGCGTTACTGGCTGGAAGCGGTGGCCGGTCTGCCCTGCGCGGTGGAGATCGCCAGCGAATACCGCTACCGCAAACCGGTCGCCAGCGCCGATACGCTGGTGGTGGCGGTGTCGCAGTCCGGCGAGACGGCGGATACCCTGGCCGCGCTCAAGTACGCGCGCGCCCTGGGAATGACGCGCACGCTGGCGATCTGCAATGTGCCGGAGTCGGCCATCGCGCGCGAGGCGGCGTTGCGCTTCATTACCCGCGCCGGTCCCGAGATCGGGGTGGCCTCGACCAAGGCGTTCACGACCCAGCTCGCGGCCTTCGCCCTCTTGACCCTGGCGCTGGCCAAATGCGGCGGGCGTCTGGCCGCCGCCGAGGAAAACGAGCATCTGGAGGCGCTGCGCCATTTGCCGGTCGCGGTGCGCAAGGTGCTTGAACTCGAACCCGAGATCGCGCGCTGGGCGCAGCGTTTCGCCAGCAAGGAGCACGCGCTTTTCCTCGGGCGCGGCCAGCATTGGCCGATCGCCATGGAAGGCGCGCTCAAGCTCAAGGAAATCTCCTACATCCACGCCGAGGCTTATGCCGCGGGCGAACTCAAGCATGGACCGCTCGCGCTGGTCGACGAGCGCATGCCGGTGATCGCGGTGTCGCCCGCCGACGAGTTGCTGGAAAAACTCAAGTCCAACTTGCAGGAAGTCCGCGCCCGCGGCGGCGAGCTGTATGTGTTCGCCGATGCCGGCGGCGAGATCGGCGGCTCCGAAAACGTGCACATCCTGCGCCTGCCCGAACATTACGGCATGCTGTCGCCGGCGTTGCATGTCATTCCGCTGCAATTGCTCGCCTATCATGTGGCCCTGGTGCGGGGCACGGATGTCGACAAGCCGCGCAACCTCGCCAAAAGTGTAACCGTTGAGTAATGAGCGTCAGGAGCGCGGTGCGCCGATGCCCGGGGTAAGCGATAATGGCGGCCCGTATCAGAACGGACAGGGTTGATGAAGTGTGTTGATGATTTCCGCCTGCGACTCGGCTCGCATGAGTTGATCCCGATCGTGGTGGGCGGCATGGGCGTCGATATCTCGACCTCCACGCTGGCTGTCGAAGTGGCGCGCCTGGGCGGTATCGGCCATATCTCGGACGCGATGGTGCACACCGTCACCGACCGGCGCCACGGCACCCACTACGTCAAGGACCGGCTCAAGCAATACAAATTCAACGTCGGCAATCTCCTCGACAAATCGGTGGCGCAGTTCGACCTCGGCCTGCTCGCCGAAGCCACCCGCCTCCATGTCGGCAAGACCATGGAGGCCAAGCGCGGGCCGGGCCTGGTGTTCGTGAATTGCATGGAAAAGCTGACCATGAACAATCCGCGCGAAACCCTGCGCGTACGCTTGCGCGCGGCGATGGATGCGGGCATCGACGGCATCACCCTGGCCGCCGGGCTGCATCTGGGCTCGTTCGCGCTGATCCAGGATCATCCGCGCTTCCACGACGTCGAACTCGGCATCATCGTTTCGTCGCTGCGCGCCCTGCAACTTTTCCTGAAAAAGAACGCGCGTCACGAGCGCTTGCCCGACTACATCGTGATCGAGGGGCCGCTTGCCGGCGGGCACCTCGGCTTCGGCGCGGACTGGGCGGAGCATGACCTTGCCGCCATCGTGGCGGAAATCCGCGCCTGGCTGCATGCCGAACATCTCGACATTCCGCTGATTCCCGCCGGCGGCATCTTCACCGGCGGCGACGCGGTGCGCTTTCTCGAACAAGGCGCGGCGGCGGTGCAGGTCGCCACCCGCTTTACCGTCACCCGCGAGTGCGGCCTGCCCGACGACGTAAAGCAAGCCTATTTCCGGGCGAGCGCGGATCAGATCGAAGTCAACAATACCTCGCCCACCGGCTACCCGATGCGCATGCTGAAGGGGTGCCCCGCCGTCGGCAGCGGCGCACGCCCGAACTGCGAGGCTTTCGGCTACCTGCTCGACGGCGCGGGGCATTGCCAGTACGCCGAACTCTACGCGCGCGAATTGGCGCGTCTTCCGAAAGGACAGAAAATCAGGATATGGGACAAAACCTGTTTGTGCACTCATATGCGCAATTTCGATTGCTGGACTTGCGGTCACTACACATGGCGCCTCAAGGAAACCAGCGTGCGGGAAGCGGACGGCGGCTACCGGCTGCTGGATACCGAGCATGTGTTCCGCGATTACCTGCACAGCACGGGCGACGAGATCGGCTTGCCGATCGTGAAAGAAGATGAATATTGATTATGGAGAAATACAGTGATAAGGCTAGGGAAGAAAAATAGATACAAGAGTGCTACGATTCCATCTTTTCCAAACGAAGATTTCACGGAAATGGTGTCGGACGACGATGGGCGCCTGGAAAGCAAGCCGGTAGAGCAGACGGACAAGGCTGTGGTATTCGCCGATCTGACCGGCAGCACCAAGCTCTTCGAGTTGCAAGGCAATACCGTGGCGACGCAGGTAGTTACCCGCTGCACCCAGATGCTGGGCAGGCACTTCAGCATGGCGGGGGGCCGGGTCGTCAAATATCTGGGCGATGGCCTGCTGGTGCTGTTCGACGGCTGCCAGGACGCCATCGACTCGGCTTCCCGCACCCGCGACGTGCTCTACGATTTCAACCTCGAACAGATCGACAGCATGCGCACGCCGCTCGGACTCAAGGTCGGCATCGAATACGGCTCGGTCATCGAACAGCACGGCGATTGCTACGGCGACGCGGTCAACGTCGCCTCCCGCCTGGGCGACCGCGCCGAATCCAACGAAATCCTCCTCGGCGAATCCCTCTACGAAAGCCTGCCCGAAGGCAGGCGCGCGCTGTGCACGAGCATCGACCGCATCGCCATCAAGGGCAAGACCGGCCTGCTCAGGGTATGGCGCTTCGATTGGCGGCGCACGGCCGAGACCACGATCACCACGCCGCTCAATCTGCTCAACGAGCGCGTGACCATGGCGGTGACGCAGCGGGCCGATCTCGATTTGAGCGGACGCCATCTGCAACTGCTGCCCACGGACGGCGCGCTCGTCATCGGACGCTCCGAGAGTTGCGGCCTGGTCATCGACGATCGCCGCGTATCGCGGCGTCACGCCCGCATCGAGTGGATCGGCGGGCAATGCACACTGACCGACTTCAGCAGCAACGGCACCTGGGTGAAATTCGGCCGCGACGCCAAGCCGGTGATCCTCAAGCGCGACAATTGCGTGTTGCATGGGCAGGGCGTCATCGGGCTGGGCTCGTCGCCCGGAGACTTCACCACCACGACCTTCAGCTTCCAGATCATCAGCGACGAGATCTGAGGCCGGAGAGCCAGCACAGGCGAGCGGGCTTGCCGCGCGCGCCCCACAGGAAGGCGTTCTGCCCGTGCCCGCGCATCAGTGCGCGGGCGGCGGCGCGGTCGAGTCCGGGGACGAAAAGCGTCTCCTCGACAGGCCAGTCCTGTGCGTCGGCGTGGTTTTCCCCGCAAAACAAGCGATAGCCGCGCGCCCGCAACCGCTGGCGCAGCGCCTCCTGGCGGCGGCGGTTCTCCGCCGCGCCGAGCCGCCGCGAAGCCGGATTCCAGGCCGTGAGCACGCACCAGCGCGTCAACCCTTCCGCCCTCAGCCACCCATCCAGCCGCGGCGCTCTTCGCCCGCAACGCAGAACGATCCCGCCCACGGGCAAGAATACGCAATAAGCCGTGGCCCGGTAAGCGCGCAGCAAAGCTGGAATCATGAACAGCTCCTGTTGGATCGACGCTCGTCAACCACGCAGTCTGGAGACAATGCTCCGTTCGAACCCCATCGTGGCCGTGTACCGCCCGGGGATATCGTCCCCAAGTGCACGGCCACGTCCCGCCCAATCGTCATCCTTCCTTCATGTGTTTCTGGAGGAAGGGAAAATGGCCTGGAAAGCGAGGGATGTGATGATACTGAAGCAAGGGCTTATATCATTTGCGGATCAGGAAGGGGCGAACCTGAGCGCCCTGTGCCGGCAGTACGGCATTGACCGCAAGACCGGGCGCAAGTGGTTGCGGCGCTATTATCCAGTAGACTTCCATCCATATTGCCGATCAATTGCCATGCCGGCCAAGAACCTATTCCAATAGGCCCGCCTTGAACCGCCGCATGGATTACCGCGTCGCGGCGCTCTTCGCAATGACGAATTCCTCCGATGAATTCCTTCCCTCCCCCGCTTGGCGGGCGAGAGGGTGGCCGAAGGCCGGGAGAGGGCTTTCAACCATTCGGCGCGCAGCGCCGCTGAATAAAAAAAGGGACGGAGTTCCGGCAAGGCGCTCGTCGCCGCGACAGTCCCCTCCCCTCGTCATTGCGAGGAGCGCGGCGACGCCGTAATAAAAAAAGCATGAAAACGACACCCGCGCTTCCGCTATCCATAACATGTTGACATCCCCATGCCGTGCATATACTATCACCGCAAATCCACCGCCCTGTGACTTCCGCACGACATTCACGATGAAAAAGAACACCATCGCGGCACGATTCATGGTAGAGCGCCCCGCGTGCGGGCGGGGGCGGCGCGCGTTTGTGCAAACGAGGCGCGCATTCATACAACCGGGCAGCGCATTCATACAACCGGGCAGCGCATTCATACAACCGGGCAACGCATTCATACAACCGGGCAGCGCATTCATACAACCGGGCAGCGCATTCATACAACCGAGCAGCGCATTCATACAACCGAGCAGCGCATTCATACAACCGAGCAACGCATTCATACAACCGAGCAACGCATTCATACAACCGAGCACCCTCAGGAGACGCCCATGACCACAAAAGACTGGCTCCCCCACAAGCGCGAGGAGCAGATCAACTTCTCGAAACTCTGGCAAACCATCATCACCACCGCCAAGGCCACCGCCTGGAACATCCCCGCGGCGGAAATGACAGCGTTAAAAACGCTTACAACCGCCGCCGAGACCGCCCTGGCCGCCAACCAGCCCCCCGCGCGCAGCACCCTCAGCGCCCAGCAATGCAGCGTCGCCTTCAAGGCCATGGTCGACAAAATGCGCTTCCTCAAAGCGCACTACTTCCTGCTGCCGCCGCTGACCGAAACCGACATCGTCTCCCTCGGCCTCAAACCGAAAGACACCAAACCCACCCCCGTTCCCCCGCCCGTCGCGCAGGCCGAAGCCGAAGTCAGCTACCCCGCCGCGCACCAACTCGAACTGCACCTGCACCGCGAACCCAACTCCCCCGTCGACCCGCACGACAGTGACTATGGGTACCGTATCTATTACGGTATCTACCCCCCGGGCGGCGCCAGCGTCGAAGCGGCCACCGGCGAAAAGCGCGAACTCCTGAAGATCCCCGCCACCGGCAAGGAACTCCCCCACTCCCGCTTCACCCGCCGCCACCTCGAACTCTTCGACTTCGACCAGACCGACAGCGGCAAGACGGCGTATTTCAGCGTCCGCTTCGAGAACGCCAAGGGCGAGCCGGGGCCTTGGGGGCCGCTGTTTCATGCGGTGATCCCGTAAACGGCAAGGGGCGAGATACCGCAGATAGACGGAACGCGGCGGCTCCGGAAACAGTCAGTCGTGCATCCGGTCCCGCTGTGCGCGCAGCCGGGCGAGTTCATCGCGCACCAGGTTGATCTGCGGCTCGTAGCTCGTCGACACCGCCACCATCTCGTCGCTGATGCTCTGCTCCCACGTCGCCCCGGCCAGGTTGTTCATCGCCAGCGCCTTCTTCCGCCGCAGGGCTTCGAGCTTCCCGTTCATTTCATCGATCAGCAGATCGCGCTCGACCTCTTTCTTGTGTATCTCGTTATCCAGCCTGCGGCGCTGCACGGCGGTCTCGGCGCGCACCGCCAGGCTGCCGGATGGCGCCGCCTGCCCGGCCACGGGCGCGGACGCATGTCCGCCGTGGCCCGAAGCCGGGCGCACGTCCAGCGGGCGCGCGTTCTTCGAGCAGGGCGTGCCGGTAAAGACCGGCGCGCCGTCCTTTCCCGGGCATTTGTAGATTTCCGCTTGGGCGGCGGTCGCCGCCAGCGCCAATAACGCGATTGCGATTTTCATGTCTTCGACTCCGTTGTTGCGTCATGTCCTGGCCCCTTGCGCAACCGGGGCGCGATCCACAAGACAAGGTTGATCTCTTCGCCGGTATATCCGCCGGGAATTACACTGATAACAGTGTAATCGTATTCGCGGCGGCGGTTGACATCCGCAAATTCCCGTGCTGTCGCGGCCTGTGGCGGGACGAGCGGGCTTTCCGGGGGAATGGTGGCTTTGGGCAGCGAAGTTGCTGTTGCCTCCGCACGTTTCATTTCATTCTTTTTCCAGCGGCGCTGCGCGCCGCCAATTAAATCCGATCCCCGCCCCCTGACCCCTGATGCCTGATTTCGTAAGGCAGTTCGAGTACGCGCGCGCATGGCCCGCCGGGGGCGCCGATATGGAGTTCGTCGCTGGCGCGCTCTATCTGGATGACCGCCAGCGCTTCGCCGCCTTCGGGCAGGGGGGCGGCGTTGACGATGATGCCCACGGGTTGTTCGCCGGATGCGGGCGCGTAGAGCGCCGTGCCGGGCGGCGCGCCGGTGGCGGGCAGGGCGGAAAGGGCGAGGCGGTAGGTGCGCCGCTTGGGTTTGCCGAGGTGTTGGGTGCGGGCGATGATTTCTTGTCCGGGATAGCAGCCTTTGGTGAAGCTGATGCCGCCGATGATTTCGTAGTTGAGCATCTGGGCGACGAAGGCTTCTTGTGTGGCGGCGGTCACGAGCGGCAGGCCGGCGCGGATGGCGGCGAGTTCCCAGCTTGCGGCGCCGCCCGCCGCCGCTCCGGCGGCGCGCAGGGCCGTGAATGTGGCCGGCGCGGCGGTCGCGGCGAGCTCGAGGATGTAGAGGCCGGTGTTGATGCGGATGACGCGCACGCCCGCGGCGGCGGTGTGCCGCATGTCGACGGCGGGGGCGGGGAGGACTGCGCGCGTCAGGCAATCGCCCGCCGCCGGGCCGGCCAGGCCGATGAGCGCTCGTTCCGGGGCGGGGATGGTGAGTTTGACTTTGGCGCGCAGGATGTAGAGCGATAGTTTCTTGAGCAGGGCCGGGACGAGGTTGGCGGCAAGGACGAGGTTGTAGCGGTCGTCGACGCTGTCGCTGTCGCGCCAGAGCAGGAAGTTTGCCAGCATGCGGCCTTGCGCGTTGTTGAAGCTCGTCCATTGCGCGGCGTCGGCGGCGAGTTTGTTGATGTCGTTGGAGAGCAGGTTGTGCAGGAAGGATGCGGCTTCGCCGCCCGTGGCGTGGATGAGGCCGAGGTGGAGCAGCGGGATGGCCGCCGCGCCGCGGGCGAGGGCGCCGGGGTCGGCATATGGGCCGCCGAAGGCCGCGCGGGAGGCGTCGGCGGCGATGTCGGCGCCATTGCGGATGAGGTGGTCGATCCAGTCATTCATTGTCGGGCTGATTCCGGTTTGATGTTCCGCCTGGAAGAATCGGCGCGTGGCTGCGCCGCCCGCCTGGAAGCCGGTGGTTTGGCCGGCGGCGGCCCCGGAGGGGCGGGGAGGAGAATTTTTCCAGAGGCGTTTTCGGGGGGCGGGCGTGAATGCCTGCCGGTCAATAATTGCTTTTTGGCGGGGGAGCCGGGAGGGTGAAGTATTATATGGCGCGTTGCGCGGCAGCCTCTTGCTGTTCTGTCCTCCCCTTTTTATCCCCCGCTTTCTTTCGCGCGCCCGATGAAAAAAATCATTTTTTGCTCGATATTGCTCGTTCTTTTGGTCGCGGGAGCGCTGGCGGGCGGGGGGTGGTGGTATGCCCATCGTCCGTTGGCGATGAAGCAGGCGGTGGCCGGGTTCATTGTGCCGAAAGGGGCGGGGATGCGGCAGGCGGCCAATGCCATCGCCGCCGCCGGGGTCGAGGTTCATCCACGGCTGCTTGCGTGGCTGGCGCGTTTTTCGGGACGGGCGCGGGAGATCAAGGCGGGCAGTTATGAGGTGCGCGCCGGGATCACGCCTTGGCAGTTGATCCTCAAGCTTGGCGCGGGCGAGGTGTCGCGGGGCGAGATTTTGTTGCTGGAGGGATGGACGTTCCGCCAGGTGCGCGCGGCGGTGGAAAAGCATCCCGATCTGCGGGCCGATACCGTGAATCTTTCCGAGGCCGAGATTCTTGCCCGCGTCGGCGCGCGGGAGAAGCATGCGGAAGGCTTGTTCTTTCCCGATACTTATACGTTCGATAAACATTCGGGCGCGCTCGCATTGCTCACGCGCGCGCACAGGGCCATGCAGACGCGGCTCATCGGTGAGTGGGAGGGGCGCGCTGCCGGCCTGCCGCTGAAATCGCCTTACGAGGCGTTGATCCTGGCTTCGATCGTGGAGAAGGAAACTGGCCGTTCCGAGGATCGCGCCCGTATCGCCGCCGTGTTCGTCAATCGCCTGCGCGCCGGGATGCGCTTGCAGACCGATCCCACGGTGATTTACGGTCTGGGCGAGAATTTCGATGGCAATCTGCGCCGCCGCGATCTGGAAGCCGATACGCCGTGGAATACTTATACGCGCGCGGGTTTGCCGCCGACGCCGATCGCCATGCCGGGACGGGAGTCGCTGCGCGCGGTGCTGCATCCCGAGGATAGCCGCGAGTTTTATTTTGTCTCGCGCGGCGACGGCAGCAGTGTGTTTTCGCGCACGCTCGAAGAGCATAACCAGGCCGTGGCGCGTTATCAGCGCCGCCGGGCCGTGGTGAACAATTGATCCGGCGCGCGGGTTCCGTGGATGCGAATGCGATGAGTGCGCGCGGGCGGTTCATTACTTTCGAGGGCATCGACGGGGCGGGCAAGAGCACGCAGATCGCCGCGCTCGCCGGGACGTTGCGCGCGCGCGGTATCGAGGCGCTGCTGACCCGCGAGCCGGGCGGTACCGGAGTCGGCGAAAAGGTGCGCGATCTGCTGCTCGGCATGGAGATGCATGTCGATACCGAGGCGATGCTGATGTTCGCCGCCCGCCGCGAGCATATCGCGGCGGTGATCGAACCGGCGCTGGCCGCCGGCGTGTGGGTGGTGTGCGACCGTTTCTCCGATGCGACCCATGCGTATCAGGTGGGCGGCCATGGTTTGGAGGCGGCGCGCTGCGACGCGCTCGAAGCGTGGGTGCATCCGAATCTCTCCCCCGACCTCACGCTGCTCTTCGACTTGCCCCCGGCGCTGGCGGCGGCGCGGATGGCGGCGGCGGGAGGCGTCCCCGATCGTTTCGAGCGCGAGCGCCGCGATTTCTTCGAGCGCGTGCGGGCCGCCTATCTGGCGCGGGCGCGGCGCGAGCCGGAGCGTTTCCGGATCATCGACGCCACGCGGGACGCGGGCGTCATCGCCGCCGAAATCGTCGACGCGCTCGACGGGAGGGCCTGGGCGTGATGCATGTCTGGCTCGAACCTTTGTGGTTGCAATTGCTCGCGCTCGGCGAACGCTTGCCGCATGCGCTCCTCATGACCGGCATGCCCGGTCTCGGCAAGCGCGATCTGGCCGAGGCGCTGGCGGCGCGGCTGCTCTGCGAAGCGCCCGCGCCCGACGGGCAGGCGTGCGGGCATTGCTCTTCCTGCCTGTGGCGGCTGGGGGGGAACCATCCCGACTTGCGCCGGTTGACGCCGGAAAGTGAAGCGGAGCGGTCTGGCGCCGGGGACGAAACCCCCGCGGAGGGCGAGGCCGGAGAGGGCGAGGGCAAGGCGAAATCCACGCAGATCGTCATCGACCAGGTGCGCGCGGTGCAGGATGCCTTGATGGTGACCGCGCATCGCGGCGGACGGCGCGCGGTGATCGTCGATCCGGCCGAGGCCATGAATCCTTTTACCGCCAATGCGCTCCTGAAGCTGCTCGAAGAGCCGCCGGAGGGCTGTATTTTCCTGCTGGTGTCGTCCGCGCCGCGCAAGCTGTTGCCGACGATCCGCAGCCGTTGCCAGCAATGGAACGTGCCGCGCCCCGATGCCGATCTCCTGCGGCGCTGGCGGGAAGAGATCGGCGGGGAAGAAAACGGGGGGCGCGTCTCCGCCGGCCTGCTGGCGCTGTGCGGCGGCATGCCGCTGGCGGCGCGGCGTCTGGCGGAGCGGGGCGCGCAAGCGCTGTTCGCGCGTTTCACGAGCGATCTGGGGACGGACGGAATCGACCCGTTGCGGCTCGCCGGGCAGTGGGAAGCCTGGCTCAAGAAAGACAAGGCCGCGCTCGCCGCCGGTTTTGGTCTGGTGATGCTGGTCGACTGGATGCAGCGCTGGGTGAGCGATCTCGCCGCGCTGCGGTTGGGAGGGCGGGTACGCTATTTCCCGGCGCAGGCCGAACGCCTCGCGGCGCTCTCCGCCCGTATGAGCGTGGCTGCGGCCAGTAACTGCTACAATGAGTTCCTCAGCATTCGCAGGGTGGCGGCGCATCCGCTCAACTTGCGCCTGTTCCTGGAGGATATGTTGATGCGCTACGCGCGCATGATAAAAGGAGGCCGGTCTTGAGCGAGACGCCGCAACCCCGTCCGACGCGCCCGAGCGTGCTGTCGCTGAACATCAATTCAAAATCCGCGCTTTATGCCGCCTATATGCCGTACCTGATCAATGGCGGCATTTTCCTGCCCACGATCAAACACTATACGCTCGGCGATGAAGTGTTCCTGATGATGCAATTGATGGACGATCCGGCCAAATACCCGGTCGCGGGCAAGGTGGTCTGGATCACGCCCGCCGGCGCGCAGCGCAACAAGGCGCAGGGCGTGGGGGTGGAGTTCGCCGCCGACGAGACGGGCAAGATGCTGCGCACCAAGATCGAGCAAATCCTCGCGGGCCATCTCGGCTCCAACCGCCCCACGCACACACTTTGACGCGCGTTCCCTGATGCTCGTCGACTCCCATTGCCACGCCGATTTTCCGGAACTGGCCGCGCGCGAGGCCGAAGTGTTGGCCGCGATGGAGGCCGCCGGCGTCGAGCACGCGATCTGCGTCGGCGTCCGGCTGGAAGACTTTCCGCGCCTGCGCGCCTTCGTGGGGCGCCACCCCGGCTTCTGGGCCTCGGTCGGCGTGCATCCGGACAACACCGGCTGCGAGGAGCCCGACGTTGCGAGGCTGTGCGCGCTCGCCGACGATCCCAAGGTCGTGGCGATCGGCGAAACCGGCCTCGACTACCATTGGCACAAGGACGCGCCCGCCTGGCAGCGCGAACGTTTCCGCACCCACATCCGCGCGGCGAAAGCCTGCGGCAAGCCGCTCATCGTCCACACGCGCGAGGCCGCCGCCGACACGATGCGCATCCTGCGGGAAGAAGATGCCGGCGCGTGCGGCGGCGTCATGCACTGCTTCACCGAATCGCGCGAAGTGGCCGAGGCCGCGCTGGCGCTCGGATTCCATATCTCCTTCTCCGGTATCGTCACCTTCAGGAATGCCGCGGCGCTCAAGGAAATCGCCGCCTGGACGCCGCTCGACCGCCTGTTGATCGAAACCGATTCACCTTATCTCGCCCCCGTGCCGCATCGTGGCAAAATCAACGAGCCGGCGTGGGTAGCGCACGTCGCCGAGGCGATTGCCGCCTTGCGCGGCATCTCGCCGGAGACCGTCGCGCAGGCGACGACCGAAAACTTCTTTCGTCTATTCCGCCATGCCCATCATGTCCATCCCGCCTGAAACCTCTCGTCATTCCATGGCGGGCAAGGCCCGCGCCGCGCTTGCCGCCTTCCTCTGCGCCGCCGCGCTCGCCGCGCCCGCGCCCGCCGCCGCCGGAGACCATGACGAGGCGGTCGCCGCCGCCCGCAACGGCAACGCCCGGGCGCTCACCAAACTCCTCGACGGCGGCCTCGATCCCAATACCGTGGATGCGTCCGGCAATACCCTGCTCATGCTCGCCGCCCGCGAAGGCCAGGCCGATATCGCCGATATCCTGCTGCGCCGCCAGCCACGGCTGGACTACCGCAACCGCAACGGCGACTCGGCCTTGATGCTGGCGGCCTTGCAAGGCAACGACAAGCTGGTCGACCTGCTGCTCGCCAAAGGCGCGAAAGTCGATAACGACGGGTGGACGGCGCTGCACTATGCCGCCTTTGAAGGCCGGCTCGCCATCCTCGAACGGCTGCTCGCCGCGGGGGCGGACGTCAACGCCCTGACGCCCAACCAATCCGACGCGCTCATGCTCGCCGCGCGCAACGGCCACGCCGGCGTGGTGCGCCGTCTGTTGCAGACCCCCATCGCGCTCGATCGCCGCAACGACCAGAATAAGGACGCCGGGCAATGGGCGCGCGCCAATGGCAACACCGAAATCGCCGCCCTGATCGAAAACGCCCGCGCCGAACGAGAGCGGCAAAAGCGCTGAAAAGCGCTTCACATCCGAACCGCCTCCCGCCCCCGCGCCAATCCTTCCGCCTCGTCATTGTGCGAGGCGCGTAGCGCCGTGTATTCCACGAGGCGCTCATCCCGAAATCCGCAATTGTTGCCAACCGCGGTTTTCAGGTTCATATTCGGCAATCATCTTCCCGCAACGATACAAGGAGAGAACACCATGGGACTGGCCGTGTGTCCAGTTCCGGCCAGTTCTTCCATGGGCAGCATTGGGCAGCGGGCGGAGACAGGATAGTGACATGTAATCGGCGCGTCCCAGCGGTATACTCCCGTGCATGATTCGTCCCAGTTGTCCGCCATGACCCGCAAGAAACTTCCCATCGGTATCCAGACCTTCGCCAAGATCCGCGAGGCGGACTATTACTATGTCGACAAGACCGCCTTCGCCCTGCGCATGATCGACGAGGGCACGGCCTACTTTCTCTCCCGCCCGCGCCGCTTCGGCAAGAGTCTGTTCCTGGATACGCTGGCGGAACTGTTCGCGGGCAATGAACCCTTGTTCCGGGGATTGCATTGTCACGATCAATGGGATTGGAATACGAA
>JAIRLA010000234.1 GCA_031259795.1 Azoarcus sp. | reverse complement strand
ATGCGGAGCGCAGCGACGCTGATTAAAAAGGGGGAGGAAGGAAGGGACCGCTTGTCCACGCCCCGCCGCAAAACAATCAGCGTCGCTTCGCTCCGTATGAAAGGAAACCCTCTCCCGGCCCTGCGGGCCACCCTCCCCCGCAAGCGGGGGAGGGGACGGCAGGCGCTTTACAGTGGTAGGGAGGGTGGGTTGGCGTGGCGGCGGGTTCATTGCAATGGCGAGGTCTTGCGATGGACACTTCCCTCCCCCGCTTGCGGGGGAGGGTGGCCGAAGGCCGGGAGAGGGCTTCCAACCATGCGGAGCGAAGCGACGCTGATTTGAACACCATCCCGCCAAGACTGAACACCATCCCGCCAAGACTGAACACCATCCCGCCAAGACTGAACACCATCCCGCCAAGATTGAACGCCATCCCGCCAAGATTGAACGCCATCCTGCCAAGATTGAACGCCCGATGCTCAATCTTGAATTCAATTTTCCCAATCTTGAATTCAGGATTCCCAATCTTGAATTCAAGATTACCAATCCGGCGTTCAGGATCGGGCGTCCGGCGTTCAGGATCGGGCATCCGGTGTTCAATATTGCGAAGGCCCCCCCTCGTGCCCCCTTCGTCATTGCGAGGAGCGCAGCGACGCGGCAATCCAGTTCCTTCCAACCGGCGCGCAGCGCCGCCGATCAGATCTGATCCCTACCCCTGATCCCGCCAAGCCATGGCACAAAACGTGCTGCGAAACCCGGCATGAAACCCGAATCCGGTTCCTCATCCCGATCGCCGCCATTGCGTCCCTGTCCCGCGCCGCTCTCGCCGTGTTCCGGTCATGCGCCGGAGACCCCGCCTCCCGGCTTGCTCGCAGCCGTCGTGGACGAAGCGCCGCTCGCGCTTGCGCTCGTCGACGCGGACGGGCGGATCATCTTCGACAATCACGAATACAAGAAACTGGTCGCCGGTCTCGATGCCCGGGAACTGGCGTATCAGATTCTGGAGACGGCGCTGCCCGGCTGGCGCCAGGTCATCGCCGCCCCGGAGTTCAAGGGATTCCACGCCCGCGAACTGCGCTTCGACCACCCCGGCGGCGCGGCGGCGTCGCGCTGGTTTTCCTGCTCGCTGCTGCCCATCGTCTCCGGCGCCATGCGCGACACCCCCTGCCTGTTGCTGGTCATCAACGACATCAGCGGCCCGCATCAGGAACAGGAAAAAATGCGCCTCGCCGTATTGCGCGCCCATCTCCTCGAGGAAGAACATGCCGACGTGCTGCGCGAGAGCCTTTCCGCCGCGCTTTTCCGGCTGGAAGGGCCGCTGAACATGCTTGGCTCGATCATCAACCTCATCAGGCATTCCGAGCCGACGATGTCGGGCGCGCTCGATTCCGCCCTCGCCGAAGGGCGCGAACGCCTGGAAGAACTGCGCCGCCTGATTCCGCTCGGGCGGCGCGAAGCCTCCATCCTGGTCAATCTCAACGAAGTCCTGCACGACGTGCTCGATGTCTCCACGCCGCGCCTGCTGCAAAACGGCATTACCGTAAGCTGGCGGCCCACCGCGATCCTGCCCGCGATCACCGGGCAGCCGATGCGTCTGCACGCGCTCTTCAAGGCGCTGGTGGACAACGCCATCGAGGCGCTTTCCGGGCGCGGCTGGAAAACCCGGGAAATGAGCCTTTCCACCCACATCTCGGAAAACTACGTCCAAGTGTTCATCGACGATCGCGGGCCGGGCATCCCGGTGGAATTGCGCCTCAAAGTGTTCGAACCTTTCTTCACCACGCGCGCCAGCCATGGACAGCATCTGGGCACGGGACTCTCAAGGGCGCTGGAAATCGCCTGCGAACACGGCGGCGCCCTGGAGCTGACCGTCGCGCCCGGCGGCGGCTGCCGCGCTTTCGTGGAATTGCCGGCCGGGCACAAAACGGGAGCCGACGAATGAATGAAGAATTCCCCGGCAAAGACCCCATCCCGATCATCTCCACGGGCTGTCCCGTCACCCACTGTGGCAACCACGACCTGCGGCTCAACCAACTGGCGGCGCTCTACAGCATCAGCCAGGTCTTGTCGTGTTCGCTCGACTACCACGAGAACATCCGCGAAGTGCTGGGCATTCTCGATGAGCGCGTCGGACTGGGCCGCGGCCTCATCAGCGTCGTGGAACCGAACGGCGGCCTGCTCGTGCAACTCGTGCACGGCCTGCCCTCCGGCGGCCCCGGCGCCGTGCGCTACCAGGCGGGCGAAGGCATCATCGGCTTCGTTCTGGAAAACGACTGCTCCGTCGTCCTCGCCCGCGTCGGCGACGACGCGCGCTTCACCAACAAGACCGGCATCTACGATCCCGCCCTGCCCGTCATCGCCGTGCCCGTCAAAGCCTCGGGCGCGCTGAAAGGCGTGCTGGCCGTGCAGGCGCAGCCCGCCGACGAAACCCGCTTGCAGGAGCACGCCCATTTCCTGGAAATGATCGCCAACCTGATAAGCCAGAGCCTGCGATTCTCCCTGCAAATCGAGCAGGAAAAGCACATCATGCGCGAAGAGCGCGACCGCCTGCGCCGCACCGTGCGCCTGCAACACGGCTTCGACAGCATCGTTGGCCGTTCCGCCGTGATGCGCCGCATCTTCGAGCAAATGCGCTTGGTCGCCAAATGGAACACGACAGTATTGATCCGCGGCGAAACCGGCACCGGCAAGGAACTGATCGCCAACGCCATCCACTACAACTCGCCGCGCGCCCGTGGCCCGCTGGTCAAGCTCAACTGCGCCGCGCTGCCCGAAAGCCTGCTCGAATCGGAGCTTTTCGGCCACGAACGCGGCTCCTTCACCGGCGCCATCGGCTCACGCAAAGGCCGTTTCGAACAAGCCGACGGCGGCACGCTCTTCCTCGACGAAATCGGCGAAATCTCCCCGACCTTCCAGGCCAAATTGCTGCGCGTCCTGCAAGAAGGCGAGTTCGAGCGCGTCGGCGGCAGCGCGAGCATCAAGGTCGACGTCCGCATCATCGCCGCCACCCACTGCGACCTCGAAGCCGCCATCGACAAGGGCGATTTCCGCGAAGACCTCTTCTACCGCCTGAACGTCATGCCCCTGTACCTGCCGCCATTGCGCGACCGTCCCGAAGATATCCCGGGCATCAGCCGCCACCTGCTCGCCAAGATCGGCGAAGAGCAAAAGCGCAAACTCACCATCAACGACCAGGCCATCCACCGGCTGGCCCAATACAACTGGCCCGGCAACGTGCGCGAACTGGAAAACTGCCTGGAGCGCGCCGCCGTGCTCTCCGAAGACGGCCTGATCGACAGCGGCCTGATCCGCATCCCCGCGCTGGAGCGCCTCTGGGCGCGGAACGCCGCGCCGGCGGAAAGGAAAGATACAGATACATCACCCGGAGAAAGCCCGTCGCCGGAGGCGGAAAGCGAACGCCAGCGCATGGAAGACGAGCGCCAGCGCACGGAAAGCGAACGCCAGCGCCTCATCGCCGCCCTGGAACAGACAGGCTGGGTACAGGCCAGGGCCGCGCGCCTGCTGAACATGACGCCAAGGCAAATCTCCTACCGCATTCGCACGCTGCGCATCGACATGAAACAGTTCTGAAGCCGCGCCG
>JAIRLA010000228.1 GCA_031259795.1 Azoarcus sp. | reverse complement strand
ATTTCCGGATTGCCATGGTCACGGCAGGCGTCCCGTTCCTTCGTCTCCCTTTTTAATCAGCGGCGCTGCGCGCCGGGTGGAACGCGCTGGATTGCCGCGTCGCTACGCTCCTCGCAATGACGAGGTGGGGGAAGGGCTTTCGCGATGACGTGGATTCTTCCCCTCCCCCGCCTGCGGGGGAGGGTGGCCCGTCAGGGCCGGGAGAGGGCTTCGTTCCATCCGGCGCGAAGCGCCGCTGGATAAAAAGGGGAGGAAGAAACGGGACGCTTGTCTACGCCCCACCGCAAAGAAAACAGCGTCGCTGCGCTCCGCATGGATGAAAACCCTCTCCCGCCCTTCGGGCACCCTCTTGCCCGCCAAGCGAGGGAGGGGAGTTCCATCGCACGAAGGGAGTCTATTGGAAGAACTCGTCATTGCGAGGGCCGCAGGCCCGTGGCAATCCAGTTCGTTCCATCCGGCGCGCCGCGCCGCTGACTTTCCTGCGGTGGAAAGAGTGGACAGGCGTCCCGCTCCTTCGTCCCCTTTTTTTACCATGATGCGGCGCTCGTCCGCAGACGGCAAAACGCGCCGCCGCACTGCGTTTATCATTGCCCATCTTTATTTTCTTGTCCGGAAGCGCGCCATGATCGAAACCCATATCATCCCCGTAACCCCGTTCCAGCAAAACTGTACCCTGCTGTGGTGCGGCAAGACCCGCAAGGCGGTCGTGGTCGACCCGGGCGGCGAGATTGAACGCATTCGCGCCGCCATCGACAAATTGAATCTTTCCGTCGAACGCATCCTGCTCACGCACGGCCACATCGACCATGTCGGCGGCGCGGCGGCGCTCTCCGCGGCGCTGGCCGCGCCCATCGAAGGGCCGCACCGGGAAGATGGCTTCCTGATCGAGGGCGTCTACCTTGCCCGGCAATGCGGAATGTTCGGTTTGCCTCCTGTCGAGGGTTTTACGCCCGCGCGCTGGCTGGACGATGGCGATGAAATACATTTTGGCGACGAGACCTTGCGCGTCATCCACGCGCCGGGTCACACGCCGGGGCATCTCGTCTATTTTCATGCGGGCGCGAGGCTGGCGCAGGTGGGCGATGTCCTTTTTCGAGACTCGATCGGGCGCACCGATTTCCCGCGCGGCGACCACCCGGCCCTCATCCGTTCCATCCGCGAACGCCTGTTTCCGCTCGGCGACGACATCAGGTTCATTCCCGGCCATGGGCCGATGTCGACTTTCGGCAGGGAGCGGGCGCGCAATCCCTATGTCGGCGACGGCGCGAGCGTCTGATCGCCCGGCGCGTGTTGCATGTGTTGCATGGGAACAACAGGGAAAGCGCGGGTACACGCCTGTTTTCGCTGCCGGACTTGCGTGAACCCTTGCCGGCTTTGCACAATTCGCCAACTTCTCGCCCGAGAGGTCCAGTTGGGCTCTTGCCGTCGCGGGAGCGCCGCTTCAACTTGAGGAGAAATACATGCAAAAGAAACTGATCGCGCTGGCCGTCGCCGGCCTCGTGTCCGCTCCGGCTTTCGCGCAGTCGAACGTGACCATCTATGGCACCATCGACTACGGCTATACGCTGCAAGGCAAAAACATTTACAAGGGCATAGACCATCGCAGTGGCATCGACTCCGGCGTCTCGAAGTCCAACCGTCTCGGCTTCAAGGGCACGGAAGACCTCGGCAACGGCCTGAAAGCCGTGTTTGTGCTGGAATCCGGCATCGCCGGCGACAGCAACGGCAGTGATGGCTTGTGGGGCGGCGCGGGTGCGCGCCAGGCCTATGCCGGTCTGGCGGGCGGGTTCGGCACCATCGCCTTTGGCCGTCATTACACGCCGCAACACCTGTTCACTTCCGCGGTTGATCCCTTCGGCAAGAATGGCCTCGGCTCCGCCAAGAA
Source organism: Azoarcus sp. (assembly GCA_031259795.1). Lineage (GTDB taxonomy): Bacteria > Pseudomonadota > Gammaproteobacteria > Burkholderiales > Rhodocyclaceae > WRNU01. The sequence continues at coordinate 4,214 of JAIRLA010000228.1, read as the reverse complement.
CGTCATCGCCGGGGATGACCGTCTGGACAACCTGCTCGCCTATATCTCCCCGAACTGGGGCGGCTTTTCGTTCGTGGCTGGCGGCACGATGGCCTATCAGGGCAATGAACCGCTCGAAAACGATAATGGCAATCTCGACCTGAACAACGTCCGCGTCTGGGCGATCGCGCCATCCTTTACTACTGGCCCGGTGTTCGCCGCTGTCAACTATCATGTGGCGCATGTCAATGCTAGCAGCCCGGTCGACTCGCTCAAGGTTTTCGACCTCTTTTTCTCCTATGACTTCGGTGCGGTCAAGTTGGGCGCGCTCTATGGCCAACGCAAGACCGACTTGGGCGACGAAGACATCAAGGTCAAGCAGTGGTTGTTGGGCGCCACCGTTCCCATTGGCGCCAGTGACAAGATCTTGTTTTCATATACCAACCGCAAGACCGAAGGGCTGAGCGCCATCGACATCGACGGCAATGCCCGTGTCGGTCAGTGGGCGGTCGGTTATGAACATTCGCTCTCCAAGCGTACCGCGCTGTATGCGCAATATGCGCAGCAGTATCAAAACAATGTCCAGAAAGGCTTGGGGAACGATCTGCTCAATCAGGTTTCTGGCGCCAGGGCTTCCTCCGTTGGCTACAGCAACCTCGGTTACGGCGCATCCGCGGGCTACCGCCAAGGCGTTGCCGTCGGTCTGCGTCACGACTTCTGATCGCAGCCTCTGCGCGATCTGGTCAGGAAAGGGCGCTTCGGCGCCCTTTTTTCATGTCCGCGGCGAGGATGCGCGCGCCGCGGATGTTTCCGGGCATCGACGGCCCCTGCTAACATCATTCCCTTTCGCATCCAGCCGCCCCCGCATGCCCCCTGTTCCCGCCTCCAGCCTGAAAATCTATTTTCGCCTGCTCGGCTACATGCGCCCCTATGTGGGGCAGTTCTCCGTCAGCATCGCTGGCTTCATCATCTTCGCTTCATCCCAGCCCATGCTGGCCGTGGTGCTCAAATACTTCGTCGACGGCCTCGTCACCCCGGAGCGCGCGGTGCTGCGCGGCATACCGTTGCTGGAGGGGCTGGCCCTGATGCACGCGGTGCCCATGGCGATCATCGCCATCGCCCTCTGGCAGGGCTTGGGTTCCTATCTGGGCAATTACTTCCTCGCCCGCGTCTCGCTCGGGCTGGTGCATGACCTGCGCCTGGCCCTGTTCAACAAGCTGTTGCGCCTGCCGAACACATGGTTCGACACCCATAATTCCGGCCATCTCGTCTCGCGCATCACTTTCGATGTCACCATGGTCACCGGCGCGGCCACCGACGCGGTCAAGGTGATGATCCGCGAAGGGCTGACGATCATCTTCCTTTTTGGTTATCTGTTGTGGATGAACTGGCAGTTGACGCTGGTGATGGTGGCGATCCTGCCGCTGATCGGCGGGCTGGTCGGCAAGGCCAGCCGCAAGTTCCGCAAGCAGGCGCGGAAAATACAGGCGGCGATGGGCGATGTCACCCACGTCGCTTCCGAAACCATCCAGGGCTATCGCGTGGTGCGCAGCTTCGGCGGTGAAGCTCATGAATCGGCGCGCTTCCTGCAAGCCAGCGCCGACAACACCGAAAAGCAACTGCGCATGGTCAAGACCGGGGCGACTTATACCCCGACCCTGCAACTGGTCACTTACACCGCGATGGCCGTGGTGTTGTTTCTCGTGCTGTGGCTGCACAACGACGCGAGCGCCGGCGACCTCGTCGCCTACATCACCGCGGCGGGGCTGCTGCCCAAGCCGATCCGGCAACTGTCGGAAACCAGCTCGACCATCCAGAAAGGCGTGGCCGGAGCGGAAAGTATTTTCGGGCAGCTCGACGAGCCTCCCGAATCCGACGATGGCGCCATCGAGTGTGCGCGAGTGGAAGGCCGGATCGTCGTCCGCGATCTCGTTTTCAACTATCCCGGCCACGAACAGCGGGTGCTCGACGGCTTGGACTTCGAGATAGAACCCGGCCAGATGGTGGCGCTGGTGGGCCGCTCCGGCAGCGGCAAATCGACGCTCGCCAGTCTGATCCCGAGGTTCTACCCGCACACGCACGGCCAGATTCTGATCGACGGCGTGGATGTCGCCGACTACACCCTGCTCAACCTGCGCCACCACATCGCCCTCGTCACCCAGCAAGTGACGCTCTTCAATGGCACCGTGGCGGACAATATCGCCTATGGCGAACTGGCGGGCGCCCCCCGCGCCGAAGTGGAGCGCGTCGCCGAAGCCGCCAACGCGCGCGAATTCATCGACCGCTTGCCGCAGGGGTTCGACACCCTGATCGGCGAGAACGGCATCACCCTTTCCGGCGGCCAGCGCCAGCGGCTGGCGATCGCCCGCGCCCTGCTCAAGGACGCTCCCATCCTGATTCTCGACGAAGCGACCTCGGCGCTCGACACCGAATCCGAGCGCCACATTCAAAGCGCGCTCGACCTAGCCGCGCGCGGGCGCACCACGCTGGTGATCGCCCACCGTCTGTCGACGATCGAGCGCGCCGACCTGATCCTGGTGATGGATCAGGGCCGCATCGTCGAACGCGGCACACATACCGAACTGCTCGCCGCTGGCGGGCACTACGCGAAACTGTATGCGATGCAGTTCGACGACAACGGGAAAAGCGGCTGATCCGGGCTCGCAGGCGCGGCGCAAGGCCGCGAGCGATCCGCAAGGTCAGGCGGGAAGAATGGCGGAAATGCGCGCGAGCGCGGCGTCGCGCACCGCCGCCGCCGCGTCCGCTCCCAGGCAGTCGATTTCGACCAGATCCGGCCAGTGTTCCCGGAACTGGCGCTGCCAGGTCGATTGCCGTTTCGCCAATTGCCGGGTGGCGGCGATGCCGGCGGCGCGCAGACCGGCGGCGTCCAGCTCCCCGTCGAGATAGGCCCATGCCTGCCGGTAACCGACGGCGCGCATCGAAGGCAGTTCGGGGGTGAGGCGGTAGCGCTGGCGCAAGGCGGCCAGTTCGTCGACCAGCCCGGCGGCAAGCATGCGCTCGAAACGCTCGGCAATGCGCGCGTGCAGCGCGACGCGCCCCGAAGGCGCGAGCGCGATGACGGCGAGGCGGCAGGGCAAGGGAAGCGGCGCGCGCCGGGCCTGTGCCCGGGCAAGCGGCTCGCCGCCGACGAGGACGATTTCAAGGGCGCGCTGGATGCGCTGGGCGTCGTTGGGGGCGAGGCGAGCGGCGGCTTCGGGGTCGAGGCGGGCAAGTTCGGCATGCAGCGCCGGCCAGCCTTCGGCGCGCGCGCGGCGGTCGATGTCGGCGCGCAGGGCGGCATTGGCGCGGGGCAATTCGGAAAGCCCTTCGCGCAGCGCCTTGAAATAAAGCATGGTGCCGCCGACGAGCAACGGAATGCGGCCGCGCGCGCTGATTTCCGTCATCAGCCGGCGCGCGTCGGCGCAGAAACGCGCCGCCGAATAGCTCTCTTCCGGGCTGATGATGTCGATCAGATGGTGCGGGCACAGGGCGCGCTCGGCGGCGGACGGTTTGGCCGTGCTGATGTCCATGTCGCGGTAGACGAGCGCCGAATCCACGCTGACGATCTCGACCGGCAGATCACGGGCCAGCGCCAGCGCACAGGCCGTCTTGCCGCTGGCGGTGGGGCCGAGAAGGAAGAGGGCGGGGGGAAGGGGCGCGGCGGCGGCTTCGGCTCCGCCGGGGGGCGTCATCGGGCCATGCTCGTCGCGCTTGAACATCATTGTTTTCCGGGTAAATCCACATGGTCGGGCGGACAGCCGCGCCGTGTCCGCGTTTGCTCCGCCGCATTGCATCGCATCGTATCGCATCGTCCGCGCGGACTGCGAGGCGTTTCTGGATGGCGGACGCCGGGAGCGCGTGGGCTAGAATTTCATCCCCGCCATTGCGGCGGCAACGTCTTTACGGAGTCCGGCATGTTTCTCGCCATGAATCGCTTCAAGATCGCGCGCGGCCACGAGCAAACCTTTCTCGAACATTGGCGCGCGCGCACCAGTTACCTCGGCGAAGCGCCGGGTTTCGTTCGTTTTCACCTGCTGCAAGGGCCGCAAACGGAGGAATACACTCTTTTTGCTTCCCACACCGAATGGGAAGACGGCGCGGCCTTCGAAGCATGGACGCAATCCGAAGCCTTCCGCAAGGCGCACGCCAACGCCGCCAGAACGCCGCGCGAAATCTACCTCGGACCGCCGCAACTGGAATTGTTCGACGCCGTATTGTGAGCCTGTTCCACCAAG
>JAIRLA010000124.1 GCA_031259795.1 Azoarcus sp. | reverse complement strand
ATGGCGTCGGTCTCGCGGATGTTGGCGAGGAACTGGTTGCCCAGCCCTTCGCCTTTGGAAGCGCCCGCGACCAAGCCGGCGATGTCGACGAATTCGACGATGGCGGGCTGGATTTTCTGGGGCTTGACGATGGCGGCGAGGCGCGCCAGACGGGCGTCGGGCACTTCGACGATGCCGACGTTGGGTTCGATGGTGCAGAACGGGTAGTTCGCCGCTTCGATGCCCGCTTTGGTGAGGGCGTTGAAGAGGGTGGACTTGCCGACGTTGGGCAGGCCGACGATGCCGCATTTCAGGCTCATGTCAAAATTTTTCCTGTGCTGATGAGTTCATGCCATTCTTTCCGGGCTTGCCGGCGCATGGATTCTATTTTGTCGATTTCCCCGGCGCTGGCCCGGCGTTCCGGCCTCGCCAGCGCTTCGGCAAGTCGATCAAAACCTTCGACATAATCACGGAATTCCCGCGAGGTCATGGGCCGATCGCGTTCCGCTTCCACGACGGCGCGGGCTTGCGGTGCGCGTGACCATTTTCCGCCCCTGAACTCGTTGGAATAAATCGCCCGGCCGTCACGCTTGTAGACCGCCACCCGGACTGCGATCCGTTCGCGCTCGATATGTTCGATGGTCGCGGGCATTCCGTCGTAACCATCCTTGTGGGCTTTCGGCGTTGTCCAGCGTCCAACGCCGCGTTCCGCTTTCTGTCCTTCGTAGCGCAACATGATGCCTTGTTCGCTCAGGCGGAAATTGACCGCCAATACTCGTACATCAATTTCGTATTCCGGGCGTAACTTCGCCACGGTCTCCGCCACGATAGCGCTATTTCTCATCGTGCCTTCGACAATGATGTTGAGCCTCCGCGCTTTGGCTTCATCTATCGCTTTTTTTACCCAGCGTCCAGAATCCAGGTCGGTGTAGAAAGCGGCGGTCTTGTCGTCACGTTTCAGGAGATACCTGTTCATTGGGTGGAAGCCGCGTAAATCATCCCCGACGATTTGAACGGTATCGCCGCGCCGTATCAATTCCAAAAAAGCATCGTCCAGGATTTTGCTTTTCCCCGCGCCAGGCTGCCCTCCAAGAAGGACTGCCGTTGGTTTTGCAAGCCCTTCCATGCCCGCCCTGAAAATGTAGAGCCTGACTTTTTCTTCATCAAGAAGATACTGCTTGGGATTCAGCTTCAATCTCTTCCTCCCTGCTTTCGTATTCGTGTATTATTTTGCAGTATTGAGAACGGACACGCGCAACCTCCGCACGATTGTCCATTCTGAGATTACGAACTTCATCGGAAAGATGAGAAATCCCGGTGTGCAACAATGCCAGAATCTTTTTATCTGGATGCGGCTTTTTTTCTTCCGTATGAATTATGGAAGAATAAATAGAAACCATGTGACTGATTGCCTCGCGGGCACACTCGTAATTCAGCGTGTCTTCATAAGACCATTCAGTTTTCCCCGCTTCTTCGTTCATGATATTTTCCTCGCCTGTGTTCGCGGGGATGTTAACCGCCCTGGCGATCCGGTTCAAGCCTGGGCGAACGGACGTTCAGGCGCTGGGCGGCCTTTTCCCAGTCGCCGCGGGCAATCGAAGGCCAGTTTGCCAGTGCGCGGTCGATGGCTTCGTCGATGAGCGGGCGCTCCTCGCGGCGGGGCGGCTTGAGGACGTAATTCACCACTTCATTGCGGTCGCCCGGATGGCCGATGCCGATGCGCAGCCGCCAGAAGTCCTGGCTGCCGAGGTGGGCGCAGGCGTCCTTGAGACCGTTGTGGCCGCCCAGGCCGCCGCCGGATTTGAGGCGCAATTGTCCGGGGGGGAGGTCGAGTTCGTCGTGAACGATGAGAATCTCGCCGGGCGGAATGCGGTAGAAGCGGGCGAGCGCGCCGATGGCCTGCCCGGAGCGGTTCATGTAGGTCTGCGGCATCAGCAGCCACAAACCGGCGTCCCGGAGATGGGCGGCGAAGCCGTGGAAGCGGGACTCGAAGGCGAAACGCGCCCCGAGCGAGCGCCCGAGGCTCTCGCAAAACCAGAACCCGGCGTTGTGCCGGGTTTCGCTGTATTCGCCGCCGGGATTGCCGAGGCCGACGAGCAGGCGGGGAGCGGGAGCAGTCGCCATGGCCGCCGGCGGCGGGGCGGGGAAAGCGCTTGCCCGTCAGGCGGCGGGCGCGGCGCCTTCGGCTCCGTCCGTGGCTTCGTCGACCGCCGCGCCGCGGTGTTGCTGCGCGCTGACCACCACCGGGTCGCCCTCGCCGTGATGCACGAGTTCAACGCCCTTGGGCAGCACCAGATGCGATACGTGCACGGCGTGGCCTTCTTCGAGCTTGCCCAGATCGACCGTGATGAATTCGGGCAGATCGGCGGGCAGGCACTTGATATCGACCTCGGTCATGATGTGCGAGATGAGGCAGCCGCCGAGCTTGACCGCCGGGCTGGTCTCGCCGTTGATGAAGTGCAGCGGCGCCTTGATGTGGATGACCTGGTTGGCGTCGATGCGCTGGAAGTCGATATGCAGCACTTGCTGCTTGTAGGGGTGCCACTGGGTGTCGCGCAGCACCACGGTTTCCTTCTCGCCGTCGATTTCGGCGGTGAGCAGCGACGAGTGGAAGGCTTCCCTTTTCAGCAAGTGGAAAAGCTCGTTGTGGTCCAGCTCCACCGCGAGGGCGTCCTTGCCGCCGCCGTAGATGATGCCCGGCAGACGGCCCGCGCGGCGCAGGCGGCGGCTCGCACCCGTTCCCTGCAATGCGCGGCGGCTGGCTTTGAAGTTGATGGTCATGGTTCATGGCTCCTGTGAAAGCCCCGCCCGCGACCAGGCGGGAGCGAAAAACCGCGGCGCGCGCCGCGGGGTGAAAAAATCATTCGGTAAACAGCGAAGATACGGACTCCTCGTTGCTGATGCGCAACATGGTGTCGGCCAGGATCGTGGCGATTGATACCTGGCGGATGCGCGGACAGGCGCGCGCGTCTTCGCGCAACGGGATCGTATCGGTGACGACCAGTTCATCGAGCGTGGAGGTGTTGATCCGTTCCACCGCGCCGCCGGAGAGCACCGCGTGCGTACAGTAGGCGAGCACCCGGCGCGCGCCGTGCTCCTTGAGGGCGTCCGCGGCCTTGCACAAAGTGCCGGCGGTATCGACGATATCGTCCATGATGACGCAGGTGCGGCCTTCGACTTCGCCGATGATGTTCATCACTTCCGCCACATTGGCCTTGGGGCGGCGCTTGTCGATGATCGCCAGATCGCACTCCAGCCTCTTGGCGAAAGCGCGGGCGCGCACCACGCCGCCCACGTCGGGCGAGACGATCAGCAGGTTTTCGTGTTTCTGCTTGCCCAGATCGGACAAGAGCACCGGCGAGGCGTAGACGTTGTCGACCGGGATGTCGAAGAAGCCCTGGATCTGGTCGGCATGCAAGTCCATGGTCAGCACCCGCTGCACGCCCGCGGCCTGGAGCATGTTGGCCACGACCTTGGCGGTAATCGCCACCCGCGCCGAGCGCGGACGGCGATCCTGGCGCGCGTAGCCGAAATAGGGGATGGCGGCGGTGATGCGCCGCGCCGAGGCGCGTTTGAGAGCGTCGACCAGCACGATCAGCTCCATCAGGTTTTCATCGGCCGGCATGCAAGTCGGCTGCAAGACGAAAACATCCTCGCCGCGCACGTTCTCGAACAGTTCGACCTGCACCTCACCGTCGGAGAAGCGGCTGACTTTCGTCGCGCCGAGGGTGATGCCCAAGCGGCGAACCACGTCCGCCGCGAGCCTGGGATTGGCGTTGCCGGTGAATATCATCAGGCTGCCGTAAGGCATGAGCGCTACTCCAGTGTATCTGTATCTGCATCCACGCATCGTCTACAAACGATACGGGCAGACCCCGAAGGTCTGCCCGTCGCTGTATGGCTGGGGAGGAAGGATTCGAACCCTCGAATACCGGAATCAAAATCCGGTGCCTTGACCAGCTTGGCGACTCCCCATCTGAAACCCGTTCACGCCGCCGTGTGCATCGGATGCCGGGCAAGGCTCGCCGCCTGCCATGCCCGCCAGCGCGCCGGACAGCGGGCGACGATCTCTTCCGCGTGCGCGACCGAAGCGGCCATGGCAAAAACGCAAGCCCCCGAACCCGTCATTCGCGCCGGGGCGAACCGCCCCAACCACGAAATGGCTTCGCCCACTTCCGGATAGCGTGCGCAGGCGACCGGCTGCAAATCGTTGCAAGTACGGCTCAACGTGAGGCCGCGAACTTTAACGGGAGGCGTGTTCCGCGTCAACTCTGGCGACGAGAAAATTTCCGCAGTCGGCACGGAAACCGCCGGGTCGACGATGACGTAATGGGCGGGAGGCAAGTCGAGCGGCTGCAAGGATTCTCCGATGCCCTCGGCGAAAGCGTCGCGCCCATAGATGAAAAAGGGAACGTCCGCGCCGAGGCCGAGGGCGATTTCGCGCAGCCGCGCCTGGCCGAACCCCGTTCCCCAGAGACGGTCGAGCGCCATCAGCGTAGTGGCGGCGTCCGAGCTGCCGCCGCCCAGCCCGCCGCCCATGGGCAGGCGCTTGTGCACGGCGATGTCGACGCCCAGCCCGCAAGCGCTGACCTGTTGCAGACGGCGCGCGGCGCGCACGGCGAGGTCGGCTTCTTCCGCCACGCCGGGGATGTCGTTGACGCGGCGGATGAGACCGTCGCCGCGCACGGCGAAATCCAGCGTATCGCCCCAATCGAGCAGGCGGAAAGCGGTTTGCAGCAAATGATAGCCGTCGGCGCGCCGTCCGGTGACATGCAGGAAAAGATTGATCTTGGCGGGAGCGGGACAAGCGTCGAGCCGTCCGGGGGAGGGGAAGGGGACGGCAAGAGGCTGTGATTGGAGGATGGTCATAGCGTATGGGAAAGGTAAAGCGTGGTTATTGCGCAAAGCATCGTCATTGCGATGAACCTTCCCTCCCCCGCTTGGCGGTGGAGAGTTTCCAACCATCCGGCGCGAAGCGCCGCTGTTGAGGGGGCGGGGAGAATTCTTTGGCGGAACTCGTCATTGCGAGGAGCGCGCGCCGCGCGGACGGTATCAAGACTCCTCAGCGATATTTCGCGTCTTCGCCCTTGTCGGCTTCGATCTGTTCCTTGTAGCGATCCCCGACCGCCAGCAGCATCTGTTTGGTGTAGTAGAGATCGCCGCGTTGTTCGCCGTGGTACTCGAAAATCCGCGTCTCGACAATGGCGTCCACCGGGCAGGCTTCCTCGCAGAAGCCGCAGTAGATGCACTTGGTGAAGTCGATGTCGTAGCGGGTGGTGCGCCGCGAGCCGTCTTCGCGCTCGCCGGTCTCGATGGTGATCGCCATCGCCGGACAGATGGCCTCGCACAGTTTGCAGGCGATGCAGCGCTCTTCGCCGTTCGGGTAGCGGCGCAGCGCGTGCAGGCCGCGGAAGCGCGGACTCTGCGGCGTGCGTTCTTCGGGGAACATCTGCGTGAGCTTGCGGCTGAAGAAATGCCGCCCGGTCACTACCATGCCCTTGAGCAATTCCTTGAGGAACAGGCTTGCGAAATAATCCCTGGCGCCCATGGCCTATTCCTTTATTCCTTTATTTCCAGACTGGCGGCGGGGATTTCCCTCGCGCCGCCGCCGTCGTCACGATTCCAGATCGACAGCGGGGACATCATCCACGCCGCCACCACCACGACCCACACGAAGGTGATCGGAACGAATACTTTCCAGCCCAGGCGCATGATCTGGTCGTAGCGAAAGCGCGGGAAGGTCGCGCGCGCCCACAGGAAGACGAAGAGGAAGAACGCTGTCTTCAGCGCCAGCCAGTGGAAGCCGTCGGGCAGGAAGCCCACGGGCGACAGCCACCCGCCGAAGAAGAGCAGCGCGGTCATGACCGAGACGAGGATCATGTTGGCGTATTCGGCGAGGAAGAAGAGCGCGAAGGCCATGCCCGAGAATTCCACCATGTGCCCGGCGACGATTTCGGCTTCGCCCTCGACCACATCGAACGGGGCGCGGTTGGTTTCGGCGATGCCCGAGATGAAATAGACCACGAACATCGGCAGGAGCGGCAGCCAGTTCCACGACAGGAAACCGAAGCCCATGTCGGCGAAGCGCCCTTGCCCCTGGCTGGCGACGATGTCGGTGAGGTTCAGCGAGGACGAAGTCAGCAGTACGCAGATCAGGGCGAAGCCGAGCGCGACTTCGTAGGACACCATTTGCGCCGCCGCCCGCATCGCGCCGAGGAAGGCGTATTTGGAGTTCGAGGCCCATCCGGCGACGATGACGCCATAGACTTCCATCGAGGTGATCGCCAGCACGTAGAGTAGCCCGGCGTTGATGTTGGCCACCGCCATGCCTTTGTCGAACGGGATCACCGCCCAGGCCGCCAGCGATGGCGCGATGGCGAGGATCGGCCCGAGGACGAAAAGCCCCTTGCTGGAGCCGCTCGGGATGAGGACTTCTTTGAAGAGTAGTTTGAGCGCGTCGGCGATGGGCTGGAGCACGCCCCACGGCCCGACGCGGTTGGGGCCGACGCGCAGTTGCATGAAGCCGATGACTTTGCGTTCGGCCAGGGTCAGATAGGCGACGCAGACCATCAGGGGGGCGAGCACGGCCACGATCTTGACCAGCGCCCACACCGCCGGCCAGAACGGGCCGAAGAAACCGGCAAGCGGTTGCAATATCGCGTTCATCAGATTCGCTCCACGCTCAAGTCGCCATGCATCGGGCCCAGCGCCACTGTCGAGGCGTGCGCGGCGGCGATGCGCACGCAGCCAGGGGCGACGCCCTCGTCGGCCACGGCGTGCAGTTCTACCGCGCCGCTTCCCGTCACCCGCACTTTGTCGCCCGCATTCACGCCCAGCGCCGCCAATGTCGAGGCCGGCATCCTGGCCGCGGGCGGCGCGGCGTCGGCGGTTTTTTGCAGTGAGGGCGCGCGCCGCACCAGCGGGTCGGCGAAATGAATGGGCACGTCGGCGATCCGTTGCAGGCGGCCCGCCCGCGGGACGGGCGCGTCCGCTTCGGGTACGTCGCCGATGGCGTTGTCGAGGCGGGCGGGAATGCCGCTGGCCAGCGCTTCGTCGCGCACGGATTCAACATCTTCGTGGTCGAAACCGGGCAATTCGAGAAAATTGCCCAGTACGCGCAGTACTTTCCAGCCCGGCCGCACCTCGCCGCGCGAACGCGCCACGGTATTGAAGCTTTGCGCTTCGCCGATGCAATTGACGAAGGTGCCCGGCGTTTCGGTAAAGGGCGCGATCGGCAGCAGCACATCCGCCGCCTGGCGCAGGGCGGGCGAGTCGAAGGCGCTCGCCGCCACCACCAGTTGCGCGCGGGCCAGGGTGGCGACGGTGGCCGCGCCGTCGGCGAAATCGAGATCGGGTTCCGCGCCCAAAAGGAGATAGGCGCGGCGCGGCGATTCGATCATCGCCCGCGCATCCAGTCCGCCTTCTCCCGGCACCGCGTCGACGAGATAGCCGCCGGTGCTGTTGGCCGCTTCGCCGATGAAGCCGAGCGCCGCGCCGGAGAGCCGCGCGATCTCTTGCGCCCAGAGATGCAATTCGGCGGCGCGGGGGTGCTGCACGGCGAAATTGCCCAGCCACACCGCGTTTTTCTCGCCGCTGGCAAGGCTTCGCGCGATGGCGCGCACCTCGCCGGAAATATCCGCCGCCGCCGCCGACAGCCGCCCGGCCAGGCGCTCCGTCACCGCCCCGCCGGTTTCTTCCGCCAGCGCGGCGGCGATGGCGGCCAGCGTCGCTACCATCGCGGACGGCGCGACCAGCGCGCGCGCGGCGACCGGCATCCGCCAGTCTTCGGCGTTCGGCCCCACGGCGCTGACTTGCAAACCGTGGCGATATGCCGAATGGCGCACTTTCTGCGCGAGCAGCGGCGCGTCCTTGCGCAGGAAGCTGCCGATCACCAGCAGGCTGTGGAGATCGTGGATGTCGACTACGCTCATGCCGAGCCAGGGCGCGCCGGCGCGCACGGCGTCGCCGCGGAAATCGCGCTGGCGCAGGCGGAAGTCGATGTTCTCCGATCCCAGGCCGCGCATCAGTTTTTGCAGCAGATGCAGCTCCTCGACAGTGGCGTGCGGCGAGGCCAGCGCCCCGAGCGCCTGCCCGCCCTGCTCGCGCGCGATGCTCTGCAAGGCGCTGGCGATGAATTCGAGCGCGATCTGCCACGATACCGTGTGCCATGTATCCCGCTCGCACATCATCGGCAGCGTCAGGCGCTGTTCGCTGGCCAGCGCTTCATAGGAGAAGCGATCCCTGTCCGTGAGCCAGCATTCGTTGAGCCGTTCGTTGTTGAAGGGCAGCACCCGCCGCACCACGTCGTGCTTCGTCTGCACGATGAGATTGGCGCCGAGCGAATCGTGCGGGCTGACCGAGCGCCGCCGCGACAGTTCCCAGGTGCGGGCGCTGAAGCGGAACGGCTTCGAGGTCAAGGCGCCCACCGGGCAAAGGTCGATGACGTTGCCGGAGAGTTCGGAGTCGAGCGCGCGCCCCATGAAGGTCATGATTTCGGCGTGGTCGCCGCGGAACGCTTGCCCCAGTTCCATCAGGCCGCCGATTTCGGCGGTGAACCGGACGCAGCGCGTGCAGTTGATGCAGCGGCTGGCGTCGGAGGCGACCAGCGGGCCCAGGTCTTTGTTGAGCCAGACGCGCTTTTCTTCGCGGTAGCGCGAATGCGCGCCGCCGTAGCCGACCGCCAGGTCCTGCAACTGGCATTCGCCGCCCTGGTCGCAGACCGGGCAATCGAGCGGATGGTTGATGAGCAGGAATTCCATCACCCCTTTTTGCGCCTTCACCGCCGTTTCGGAATGCGTCCACACCCTCATGCCGTTGGTCACGGGCGTCGCGCACGCGGGCAGCGGTTTGGGCGCTTTCTCGACCTGCACCAGGCACATGCGGCAACTGGCGGCGATCGACAGCTTCTTGTGATAGCAGAAATGGGGGATATAGATCCCGGCCAGGGCCGCGGCGTCCATTACGGTGCTGCCGTCGGGCGCTTGTATTGTTTTACCGTCGATTTCGATCTCTAGCATGGGCGGCTCACATATAGATCTGGCTGCCCGCTTCCTGCACCAGCGGCGGAACCAGACATTTCTTGTTTTCGATGTGATAGGCGAATTCGTCGGCGAAGTGCTTGATGAAGCTCTGCACCGGCCCCGCCGCCGCGTCACCGAGCGCGCAGATGGTGCGGCCCGAGATGTTGCCCGCCACCGAACGCAACAGATCGAGATCGTCGGGCTTGCCCAGGCCGCGCTCGATCCGGCGCACGACGCGGTACAGCCAACCCGTGCCTTCGCGGCAGGGGGTGCACTGGCCGCAGGATTCTTCGTGGTAGAAGTACGACAGCCGCTCCAGCGCCCTGACCATGCAGGTGGTTTCGTCCATGACGATCACCGCGCCGGAGCCGAGCATCGACCCGGCTTTGCTGATGGCGTCGAAATCCAGCGTACAGTCCATGATGATGTTGGCGGGCAGCACCGGCGCGGAGGAGCCGCCGGGAATCACCGCTTTGAGCTTGCGCCCGGCGCGCATGCCGCCCGCCATCGCCAGCAGTTCGGGAAACGGCGTGCCGAGATTGAGTTCGTAATTGCCCGGATGGCGGACATGGCCGGAAATCGAAAAGATCTTGGTGCCGCCATTGTTGGGCTTGCCCAGATTGAGGAACGCCTCGCCGCCCATCCCCAGGATGAAGGGTACGGAAGCGAAGGTCTCGGTGTTGTTGATCGTCGTCGGCTTGCCATAAAGGCCGTAGGAGGCCGGAAACGGCGGCTTGAAGCGCGGCTGGCCCTTCTTGCCTTCGAGCGATTCGAGCAGGGCGGTCTCTTCGCCGCAGATGTAAGCGCCGTAGCCATGGTGCGCGAAAAGCTCGAAGGAAAAATCGCTGCCGAGGATGTTGCGCCCGAGCAGTCCGGCGGCGCGCGCTTCTTCCAGGGCTTCCTCGAAACGCTGGTAAATCTCGAATATCTCGCCGTGGATGTAGTTGTAGCCGCGCGTACAGCCCATCACCCAGGCGCCGATGATCATGCCCTCGATGACCGCGTGCGGGTTGCAGCGCAGGATGTCCCGATCCTTGAAGGTGCCCGGCTCGCCTTCGTCGGAATTACAGACGAGGTATTTGTCACCGGGGAACGCATAGGGCATGAACGACCATTTCAGTCCGGTCGGAAAGCCCGCGCCGCCGCGTCCGCGCAGCCCCGAGGTCTTGAGTTCGGCGATGATGGCCTCGGGCGGCGTTTTCCCGGCGATGATCCTGCGCAAGGCGGCGTAGCCGCCGCGCGCGGCGTAATCCTGGAGCCGCCAGGCGCGCTCGCCGCCCGCGCCGGCGAGAATCAGTGCATGCGCGCTCATTGGCGCTCCAGTTCGGCCAGCAATTGGTCGATTTTTTCCGTGGTCATGAAGCCGCACATACGGTGATTGTTGTGCAACAGCACCGGCGCATCGCCACAGGCGCCCATGCACTCGCCTTCTTTCAGCGTGAACTTGCCGTCGGGCGTGGTTTCGTCGAAATCAATGCCCAGTTTTTTCTTCAGGTATTCGGCGGCATATACGCCGCCCGAGAGCGCACAGGGCAGATTGGTGCACACCGTGATCTTGTGGCGTCCAACCGGCCTGAGGTCGTACATGTTGTAGAACGTCGCCACCTCGTAGGCGGCGATCGGCGGCATGCCGAGATAATCGGCGACGAACTCGATGACTTCTTTCGGCAGCCAGCCTTTTTCCACCTGCGCGATGCGCAACGCCGACATGATCGCCGACTGCCGCCGGCCGGGCGGATATTTGGCGATTTCCCTGTCGATCTGTCGCAGCGATTCCTGGCTCAACATTTCTGGTTTTTCCGGTTACGGTTGCACATCAGCGGTCGATGTCGCCGAAAACGAGATCCATCGTGCCAATGAGCGCCACTACATCGGCGATCATGTGCCCGCGCGCGAGTTCGTCCATGGCCGCGAGGTGCGGAAAGCCCGGCGAACGCAGCTTGATCCGGTACGGCTTGTTGGCCCCGTCCGAGATGGCATAGACGCCGAATTCGCCCTTCGGATGCTCGATGGCGGCATACGCCTCGCCCTCGGGCACGTGGATGCCCTCGGAGAAGAGCTTGAAATGGTGGATCAACTCTTCCATGTGGGCTTTCATCTTCTCGCGCTTGGGCGGGGCGACCTTGTGGTCGTCGACGATGACCGGGCCGGGGTTCTTGCGCAGCCAGTCGATGCACTGGCGGATGATGCGGTTCGACTCGCGCATTTCCGCCATGCGGCACAGATAGCGGTCGTAACAGTCGCCGTTCTTGCCCACGGGGATGTCGAAATCGACCTTGTCGTAGGCCGCGTAGGGCTGCTTCTTGCGCAAGTCCCAGGCGACGCCCGAGCCGCGCAGCATCGGCCCGGTAAAGCCGAGCGCCAGCGCCCGTTCGGGCGACACCACGCCGATGCCCACGGTGCGCTGCTTCCAGATGCGGTTTTCGGTGAGCAGCGTTTCGTACTCATCGCAGCATTTCGGGAAACGCTCGGTAAAGTCTTCGAGGAAATCGAGCAGCGAGCCTTCGCGCGCCGCGTTGAGCTGCCCGAGCGTTCTCTCGTTCTTGAAACGGCTGGGCTGATACCTCGGCATGGCGTCGGGCAGGTCGCGGTAGACGCCGCCCGGACGGTAATAGGCCGCGTGCATGCGCGCGCCGCACACCGCCTCGTAGGCGTCCATCAGCTCTTCGCGCTCGCGGAAGGTGTAGAGGATGATCGTCATCGCGCCAATGTCCAGGCCGTGCGAGCCGATGCCCATCAAATGATTGAGGATGCGGGTGATCTCGTCGAACATCGTCCGGATGTA
>JAIRLA010000075.1 GCA_031259795.1 Azoarcus sp. | reverse complement strand
GGGAAAACGCTTGTACCCCATCAGGCAGCGCTTTCATCCCTGCTGACAATGAATTTATGCAATAAACATTGACCGTCGCTAGCTATTTCGGGTTGTGTAGATACCTATGCTGCGGGGGGCGAGGGGAATCCATCGGGAGAATTCGTCATTGCGAGGAGCGCGATCGACGTGGCAATCCAGTTCGTTCTGTCCGGCGCGGAGCGCCGCTATTCATACGCGGACGCTCCGGCCCGATTGTTTTTCCCGATCCCCGACCCCCGCCGCCGCCGGAGCCGTTCATACCTTGAAACGTTTCAGCGTGGCGCTGACTTCTCCGGTCAATTGATCGAGGCGCTTGGCGTTGCCGGCGGCTTCTTCGGCGGAGGCATTGTTCTTGTCGGTCATTTGCGCGATGCTCTCGACGTGACGGGCCACGTCGTGGCTTGCCTGGCTCTGTTCCTGGAGCGCATCGGAGATTTCCGCGACCGCGCTCGAGACCCTGCCAGCTTCTTCCCGGATCATTTTCATGTGCTCGCCCGCTTTCTGCGCCAGCGATTGCCCGGTTTCCACTTGCCTGACCACTTCCGCCATTTCGTTGACCGCTCCGGCGGTGGAGGCCTGGATTTTGTTGACCATGCCGCTGATGTCCAGGGTCGATTGCGCCGTGCGTTCGGCCAGTTTGCGCACTTCGTCCGCCACCACCGCGAATCCCCTGCCCTGCTCGCCCGCGCGCGCCGCCTCGATGGCCGCGTTCAAAGCCAGCAGGTTCGTCTGGTCGGCGACTTCCTTGATGACGTTGACCATTCTCGTGATCTGGCGCGATTCTTCGCCCAAGGCCCCGATCGCCGCCGAGGCGTTGGAGACGATCCGCGCGATCGCCGCCATTTCGTCGCGCGTCTGCTCGATGACCTGGCCGCCCTGCTCGGAAATCGCGCCCGCTTCCCGCGCCATCGCGCGCGCATCCTGGGCGCTGTTGGAGACGGTGTTGATCGAGACGCTCATCTCTTCGACGGAAGCGGCCATCGCCGAGGAAGAATTGCTCTGGCTCACGGAGCTTTCCGCGACTTGCCCGGCGGCGGCGGCAACCAATCCCACCGTCTCGCCGACTTCGTCAACCTGCATCTGGATCGTGCGGAAAGCGGATTGGAGTTTGTTCATCATGTAATCGAACGATTTGGACATCTCACCGACTTCGTTCCTGGATGTGTTTTCCAGTCGCAAGGTGAGATCGAGATTTTCCGCCACGCGGGACACCATGTTCCGCGTCTTCTCCAGAGGGCCGATCGCCGAGCGCATGATCGAGAAAGTGACGCCTCCCAGTACGATCAGACCCAGCGCGATGATGGAACTCATAACGACGAAATTGTGCGATGTCCTGTTCCTGGCATCCATCATGGCATCCTTGCTGAGAGAGGTCTGCAAGTCGAGGATGTCGTCCAGCGTCGCCTGCAATTTCTCCGTCTGTTCGCCGCGCTCCTCGTTGCCGCTGCTGATGCGGTGTTGCAGTTCCCGGAATGCGTTCTCCGTGGGGCTGGCGGCGACCGCGCTCAATGCGGCGAGAAAATCCTGGTCGTATTTGAACCATCGTTCCCACTGCGGCTTGAATTCATTCCACATGACGGCCCCTTGTTCCGAGAGAGGAAGACTCTCGACTTTTTGCATATAGCCTTTTACCTTTTCGATCGTTTTCTCCATATCGTTCCTGAAGCCGGGCAATTGCGTTCTCAATACCGCCGGGTCCAGATCCTCATGCATCACGATCATGCCGCTCCGGTATGTGAGATTGTAGATTTCTCCCCGTATCCTCAGGAAATACTCCGATTTCGGCATCTGGACTTCCGAAAAATGCTGGAATACGTCACTATCGTCGTACAGTGATGTGATGCCCATCGCGGCGATGGAAACCATGCCCAGCAAGGCGACGATGACGAGCATGATGACGTTGTGCTTGATTTTCATTTTCATTTTTCCTCCTCTTCCACGGCGCCTCCGCGAAACACAAAGCCGCGACGGCGATGCGGATGGAACGGAACATCCTGCCGGGGGAAAACATTTAGTCAATTTACTTTCACTGCGTCAACCGCGAAAAGTCTCGATTTGTTAGCGGCTCGCCATTTATATGAAATAAAAACAAAATAAAGGCGAAACAAAGATGAAATAAAGGCCATGCAAGATAGGCAATCCGGAAAAGGGATGCCGCCAGGGCCGCCGCCCCCGGAAATCATGTTCGCCCGTTTCCCCGCCGCCGATGATCTGGCGCGGGGCCGGGCGAAGGACAAATTCAGTTACATCAATGCAAGGAGCGGGGAGGTCGATCAGGGGTCAGCCGGAATGCCACTACGTTGGCGTCTTCGTATTCCGGCGCTCCGTATTCACGCGCAAAACGGGCGATGCAGGCATCGATTTCCGTTTCCGGCCTGTTGCCCGCCCAGCGGTC
Organism: Azoarcus sp.; assembly: GCA_031259795.1. Lineage (GTDB taxonomy): Bacteria > Pseudomonadota > Gammaproteobacteria > Burkholderiales > Rhodocyclaceae > WRNU01. The sequence continues at coordinate 3,445 of JAIRLA010000075.1, read as the reverse complement.
GAAAATCACATAGTCGATCGCGGCGCGGCGCAAGGATGCGGGATCGGCGAGTGAAACCGCGTTTTTCAGCAGGAAACCCGAAGCCGGATCGGCTTCGGCCCAGTATGGCTCCTTGCCGCAATAGCCGGCGCGCTGGGCGCCCCACAGCGGCTGGCGGTGGATGCGTTGCCAGCGCGCATCGGCCAGTGTGGTGCTCTCCAGGCCATGACCGGCCACGGCCAGGCGCACGCTGCCCGGCGGAAATTCGGCCAGACGCCGCCAGAACGGCGATTCGGGTAAATCATTCAACAATGGTCGCACCGGATTGTGACGGACGCGGTAATCGAACTGATGCCATGAATGCAGAGTGAAATTATTCGGCCGTTCGAGCAACTCCGGTGTCGGCCCGTCCGCCAGCAGCAAACCCGCCAATATCGTAAACGCCAGCGCCCACGCGGCGCGCGCTTGCACAATGGGCAATTTCGCCAGCCAGCGTTCGAGCAAGCGTTGCATTCCGAGCGTCACGCACAGCAGCAGCAGGGGGAGCGCCGGCAGCAGGTAACGCCCGAAAGTCAGCGGGTTCTGCACCCACGCGGGCCGGGAGCAATAGATCGCCGCGAGCGTGGTCAACAGGCCAACGCATGCCAGCTCGAACACGTCGGCGCGCCGGCGGTACAGCGCCAGCGCTCCCGGCAGCGCCAACAATACGCACAACAGCATCAGCAGGCGCGAATCAATGCCCAGCCAGCAAAACCACACCCCGATCCAGGTCGCCAGGGTCGGCAGATCCTTGCCCATGCGGGTGGAGAGCATCTCCATATTCATGAGCATCGGCAGCCCCGCCAGCAAAGCGATTACCGCCGCCATACCGAGGCCCAGCAGGCAACTCGGGCGCAATATCGCCCAGTTGCGCGTCTTCCATGCTTGCCGGGCGTCGATCATTGCGACCCATGCCAGCGGCGCGAGCGCGAACGGCGCTACCGCCATGTGCAGCCAGCACGCCAGCGCCGCGCTCGCCGCGTAAACCCATGCCCATCGCCATTGGCGTTGCCGGCGCCAGCGCGCCAGCGCCAGCAGCGCCCCCCAGGCAAGCAGTACGGTCAGCGCATAGGGGCGGGCATTGCGGCTGTAATTGACGAGCAAGGGTGAAATCGCCAACAGGCTCATGAATCCCAAGCCCGCCGCCGCGCCAAAATTGCGCCACGCCCACCAGCCCCCGCCGGCCACCAGCAGCAATCCCGCCGCCAGCATGGGCAGGCGCATGCCCAGTTCGTCGACGCCCCCGTGCGCGGCCAGCCATTTGTAAAGCAATGTCTGTGGAATGGAGAAATCCGCCACGCCCACCGCGGTGGCGATATCGCCGTAACTCGCCCCGGTGAGCACTTTATGCACCATATGCCATTCATCGTCGGTCAGCCACTGGATGTCGATCTGCTGTATACGCAGGAAGGCGGCGAACGCCAGCACGATGGCGAACGCGACCCAGGCCAGTTTCTTATGTGCGCTCATTTGTCGTCCTCATTCATGTTTGCGCAGACGCAGCACGGCGTTGTCGTCCCATGCCCAGGTCTGGTTGACTGTCCACAACTGGCGCACGGTCTCTTCCAGCGCGTCGGCGCGCGCGCGCGCGGCGGCGAGATCCGATGACGGCGCGATCCCCAGCCGGCGCAACAGCCGCGCCCATGGACGCGGCGAAGCATCCGCGGCGACCGGCAAGGGCGGCTCGAAAGCAAAAGGCGCGACCCGACGGCCCGGCTGGCGCGAATGATCGCGGCTACTGTCGTATTCGAGCGCCAGCCCGTGGATTTCGGCGAGCATGGCGACCAGTTCCGGATGGTAGAAACGCACATGTTCGGGATCGCGCCAAAAACCGAACAACTGGCTGCGGATGGATTCGGGGTCTGGAAACACGAACAGCGCCACGCCGCCCGGCCTGAGCGCCCCGGCGACCGCCGCGAGCAGGCGCTCCGCCCCGGCGGCGGGCAAATGTTCGATGAAATGCGAACAATACAAGCCATCGCAACTTGCCGGATGCGTTTCGAGCCAATCGAGCGCGTCGGCCTCGAACACCGTGTGCCCAAGACTGCGCGCATAACGCGCGCTCACCTGGTTACGCTCCACGCCCACGGCGGCGATGCCGCGCCGCGCCAGGATTTCGAGAAAAACGCCCGTGCCGCAGCCCGCGTCCACCACGGCTTCACAGCCGGAGAAATGCGCGGCGAATTCCTCCTGCATGGTGAAGAGCAGGGCATGATCGCGGCGGCCAAGGGCATAGGCTTCATAGCCGAAAACCGCCGCCGCCCCGGATGCCGGGCACGCTGGCGGAACGGACGCGGCGGCGGGCAATCCTGGAAACACGGCGCGCCATCCGGCTTCGTCGGCGGCCGGGAGCGGCGCGAGCAGATCACTGGCGCAATGCAGCGCGCCGCCGACCCAGCGCCGGCGGAGCGGATCGCCGGCGAGCGCCGGGAAACAATCTTCCATCGCCGGCAGGCGAACCGCCACCGCGAAACCGAGCGCATGCGCGATACGCGCCAGATCGAGACTGACGCCGGCAAGACGCTCGATCAGCACCCGCGCCGGACGATGCGTCAGCAGGCTGGCCACGAAACGGCTATTGACCTCGAAAGGACCGAATACGGCGCGCAACGCGAGCCACTCGCCGCCGCATTCGCAACGTACTCCCCCGAACGGCAACCCGCGCCCATCGCCATCGAAGAAAGCCCACGACACCACGCAAGGTTCTTCGCCGCCGCGCCTTTCCACCGCCACTTTCAATTCGACCCGCGCGCCCGTCATCGCGCCGGCAGCTTCCTGGCTTTTCATCGTGAGACCGACATTGGTTGATCGTTGCTCCGGAGCATCCATACAGGCGGACATTATGGCAGAACACCGGAGCGGCTCCCTTCCAGGAGCCTGTTCGCCGATTCCGGATTTCCACCGTCACGGCGAAGCTCGGGCCTTTTTCCTTTTCCTTGGGGATGCGGGGAAATCCTTTCTCTTGGGGCATAAGAGCCTATTCCACTAGGAACTCATCCCCAAATCCGCAAGAGAGTGCTTACTTAAATACAGATAATAAAGCTTGTTGAAGGCTGGAGAAGTGGTTGGTTGTTGTGACGGCGTGCCAGATGCGCAAGGTCAGGTCGACCATGGACTCCTTGTGCGAGACCACCTTGGTTCGTCGGGTAAATCTTCCCAGGTGGCGGCGCGTATTGCTGTTGTCGCGCTCGATGCTGGTGGTATGGCTCTTGCCGACGATGTGGCGTTCGGGAGGCAAGACCTTGGCGAAGGCCTCCCACGCGTCAGTGTAATACGCACTGTTTCAGGCGCCTGACCTTGTCATAGAGCCGCCGGAAGGTTCCCGCATCACGACCACCGAGCACCCAGGCCACAGTTCTCCGTGTGCGACGATCCAGGGCCTTGATGACCCAGCATTTCTTTTTTTTGAGCCGATGAAATGCCACAT
>JAIRLA010000060.1 GCA_031259795.1 Azoarcus sp. | reverse complement strand
TACCCCATCAGGCAGCGCTTTCATCCCTGCTGACAATGAACTTATGCAATAAACATTGACCGTCGCTAGCTATTTCGGGTTGTGTAGATACCTATGCCCCGCAAGCGGGGGAGGGAAGTGTCCATCGGAAGAACGCGTTATTGCGAAAACCCCTCCTCCCCTCGTCATTGCGAGGAGCGAATCGACGCGGCAATCCAGTGTGTTCCATGCGGAGCGTATCGACGCTGTTTTCTCTGCGGTGGAATTCTCTGCGGTGGAAAGTAGACAAGCGTCCCCTGCCTGCCTCCCCCTTTTTAATCAGCGTCGCTGCGCGCCGGGTGGAACGCACTGGATTGCCACGGGCCTGCGGCCCTCGCAATGACGAGGCGGGGGGGCGCAATGACGAGAGGGGCGGCTTTCGCAACGACGAGGCGGGAGGAGCGCATCGACGCGGCAATCCATGCAGCGGTTCAAGGCGGACCTATTGGAATGGATTCTTAATCAGCGTCGCTGCGCGCCGGGTGGTTGGAAACCCTCTCCCGCCCTTCGGACGCCCTCTCGCCCGCCTGTACAGACCGGTGACATCATCCCCATGTGCGTGATGACATCCTCCACAGAGGCTCAACCTGGATTTCCACGTTGTTCCAGACCATGCAGCCATAAAGTTATTCCGTCTCATGCCGAAATCCTCACCATCTCCGCCGGTAACGATGATGAAACGCTCCTCCGTCCATACCTGCTCCGCCCTGCCGCGCATGCTTTTCCTTGTTGTTGCCATGATGATGGCGGCGACGGGTCATGCCGCCGAGTGGGAGAAAATCGTCGACGGCAACGGGCGCGTGGTGGAGATCGACCCCACGGGCATCTTCAATTCCGACCATGGCACCAAAGTGTCGTGGGGGCGGATCGTCCTGGGCGACGGGGAAGCCGCGCGGGCGGGATATCGCACGATCAAGGCGCTCAACCGCTACGATTGCCTCAATCGCAGTTTCACCACCATCAAACGGGTCTATCTCGACGGCAACGACAACGTTACGCGCGAAGAGACGCTCCCCGAGCAAGCGCCGACGCTGGTGCGGCGCAATTCGGTCGACGAACGGATATGGCGCAAGATGTGCGGGCTGGTCAATGAAGAAAAGCCAGCGGCGCGGGCGAATGACGCGGGCGGCGCGAGCCGCGCGGCGGAGCGGATCGAGCGGATCGCCGCGGTCGCGGAACGGGCCGCCAAATCCACGAAGACAGCGCGGGAGGCGCATGGCGGCAGTGCCGCCGCGCCGCTCGCAAACCCCGCCCCCGCGAACGTTTCACCCGCGCCGCCCAAGACCGGGGCGCTTCCTCCTCCCCCGGTCGCGCCCGTGGATAAAGCGCCGCCCGGCCAGACGGTGGAAACACATGCGCCAGCGCCGCCCGCCCGGTTCACGCCAACGCCCGCGGCCCCGCCGATGCCGCGGCAGGCAACGGCAAACGCGACAAGCACAAACGCGGCAAGCGTAAACGCGCGGCGAAATCCGGCGCCGATACACACATCCACGCCAGTTGGCGCGGCCCCGGGCGCCGTCCCGGCCACGGCATCGACATCTCCGCACACAACCGGACGCGCCGCCGCGCCGAAGCCCATCATCCTTCCCGCGCCACGGCCCGCAGGACATGCGGCCACATCCGCGGCCGCGCGGGAGCGGCGTTCGCCGCTGGCTTCGCGCCGCGCCGCCAAAGGCGAGGGATGGGAATATTCCGGCGCGCGCGGCCCGGAATTCTGGGGACGGCTACGCCCGGAGTGGAAAATCTGCGACGAAGGCACGCGCCAATCGCCGATTGATTTCGCCGTCAGCGCACCGGTGGCCGTCGATCTCGATCCGGTGAAATTCGACTACCGCCCGGCGCGTTTTCTCGTCACTGATACCGGCAAGCAGTTGCGGATCAAGGTGGATAACAAAAACCGGGACATGGGCATGGCGGTGCGCGGGCGGCGTTACGCGCTGGAGGGCTTTACGCTGCACCACCCGTCCGAAGCGCTCATCGACGGCAAACCGGCGGACATGTCGGTGCATTTTTTCCACCGCGACGGCGAGGGGCGGATCGCGGTACTGGCCGTGCAGGCGATGCGCGGCGACGCCCCAAACGCGCTGTTGCAGACACTGCTCAACAACCTGCCGCTGGAAAGAGGCGGCGGCAACGGCTACATGCCCGAAACCACGATCGACCCCGGCGCTTTCCTGCCGAAGAACCCGGCGCATTTCCTCTACATGGGGTCACTCGCCATGCCCCCCTGCACCGAGGGCGTGCTGTGGGTGGTGATGAAAGAGCCGGTCACGCTCTCGAACGAGCAGTTCGCCATCTTTGCCCGCCTGCACGCCCGCAACGCCCGCCCGCCACAACCCGCCAACGCCAGGATGGTGCTGGAATCGCGCTGAAAACCCGCTTGCGGCCTTGTCCGGGGCGGGCGCGGGCGGGCCGGTATAAAATCGCTTGCCTGTCCCGCCCGCCGCCCTTGGCGGTTTATCCGTGCTTTCGAGGTTTCGCCGTGCCCCTTACCGTCCTCGGCCTTTCCGGCGCCGTCAGCCATGACCCGTCCGCCGCGCTCTATATTGATGGCAAACTCGTCGCCGCCGCCGAAGAAGAGCGTTTCGTGCGCGACAAACACGCCAAGAACCGCATGCCTTATGAAGCGGCCAGATTCTGCTTGGCGCAGGCCGGCATCAAACCCGCCGCGGTCGATGTCGTCGCCATTCCGTTCGCGCCGGTGAGCCTTTTCGGCAAGGCGCGCTGGTATTACGCCCGCCGTTATGCCTACGCGCCCGAGCGGGCGCTGGATGCCATCCTGATGGGCAACCGGCGCTATCATCGCTATAGAAAGCGCATCGAATGGTGCCTGATCCAGCTTGGTTTCGATCTCGGAAAAACGAAAATCCAGCCCGTGGAACACCACCTCGCGCATGCCGCCAGCGCTTACCTGTGCTCCGGTTTCGGCGAAAAAACCGCCATCCTCGGTATCGACGGCAAAGGCGAATACGCCACGACTTTTTTCGGCTGGGGCGAAAACGGTACCATCCACAAAATCAAGGAATTCCACGATCCGGATTCATTGGGCGGCCTTTATGGCGCGATGACCGAATACCTGGGATTCGACATGCTCGACGGCGAATTCAAAGTCATGGGCATGGCCCCGTATGGCGATCCAGGCAAATACGACTTTTCCCGCCTGGCGAAATTCGAGAACGGCGAACTCATCGTCAACACCGATTACGTCAACGTGGTCGGCCTCAGGCGCTACAAGGAAAAGGGCAAGGGTTATTATTTTTCCCCAAAACTCGTGGAATGGCTCGGCCCCAGGCGCGAAGGCGACGTGGCCGACGAACCCTATATCCATTACGCCGCCAGCATGCAGGCGCTTTTCGAAAAGCTGGCGCTGGCGATGATGGACTATTACCTTGGCGACATCATCCGGGAAACCGGCAAGATCGCTTTTGCGGGCGGCTGCGCGCTCAACGTCAAATTGAACCAGAAAATCATCGCTCGCCCGGAAGTAAAAGAGCTTTTCGTCCAACCCGCCGCATCCGACGCGGGCACGGCGGTCGGCGCGGCGGCCTTTGTTTCGCGACTGCGCGGCACGCCAGTGGAAAAAATGGAACATGTCTATCTCGGCCCCGAATATTCGAACGAGGATGTCATTGCCGCCATTGCTCATTACGAGCGCGCGCGCGGTATCGCGATCGATTGGG
>JAIRLA010000055.1 GCA_031259795.1 Azoarcus sp. | reverse complement strand
TCGCGCGTGTTGAGGTAGATGGCCGAGCCGCCGAGCTGTTGCATGCCCGCCTCGAACGAGAGCCGCGTGCGCGTGCTCGCTTTCTCGAAGATCATGACGAGGGTACGATCGAAGAGCGGGTGATACGGCTCGTAACGTTTGAATTTATCCTTGATCCAACGCGCCCGCCGGAAGATGTAGGCATACTCTTCGGCGGTGAAATCCTTGAATTGCAGGTAGTGTCTTGGCGAAGTCATGGCGGTCTTTCCAGTTGTGGCCGTCATTGAGACAGAAAATCGCGGATCAGCGGCGCAAGCCCTTCGACCAGCGTCCGGGTATCGCCGTCGCTGAAGATGAGCGGCGGCAACAGGCGGATCACATTACCGGCAGTCACGTTGATCAGCAAGCCGGCTTCGAGCGCGCGGGCAACCAGTTCGCCGCACGGGCGGTCGAGTTCGATGCCGATCATCAGGCCGCGCCCGCGAATGTCCGCCACGCCGGGAACGCCGGCGAGCGCGTCGGCGAATCCCGCGCGGATGGCGTCCCCCGCCCGCGCCGCGTTGTCCAGCAGCTTCTCCCCGGCCACGACATCGAGCGTCGTCAGCGCGGCCGCGCTGGCCAGCGGATTGCCGCCGAACGTGGAAGCATGGCTGCCCGGCTGGAACAGGCCGGCGGCGCGCCCGGCGGCGACACAGGCGCCGATCGGCACGCCCGAACCCAGCCCTTTCGCCAGCGTCATCACATCGGGACGGATGCCCGCGTGCTGCCAGCCGAACCATTTGCCGGTGCGCCCGACGCCGCACTGCACCTCGTCGCAGATCAGCAGCCAGCCCTGCACATCGCAGAGCGCGCGCAATTCGCGCAAGTAGCTCTCGTCGACGAGATGGACGCCGCCCTCGCCCTGGAGGACTTCCAGCATCACCGCCACCACGCCGTGGCTGCGCGCGGCGACGTGGCGTATCGCGTCCATGTCTTTGTACGGCACTCGCAGGAACCCCGGCACCAGCGGCTCGAACCCCGCCTGCGCCTTGCGGTTGGCGGTCGCCGAGAGCGTCGCCAGCGAACGCCCGTGAAAGGCGTGCTCCATGACGATGATCGTCGGCAGATCGACGCCTTTTCTCTTGTGTCCGTAAAAGCGCGCGAGCTTGATCGCCGCCTCGTTGGCTTCCAGCCCGGAATTGCAGAAAAACACTTCTTCCATGCCGGAGATCTCCGCCAGCCGGTCGGCGAGCCTTTCCTGCAAGGGGATGCGGTAGAGATTGGAGGTATGCAACACCTTGCCGGCCTGCGCGGAGATCGTCTCCACCAAGCGCGGATGGTTGTGTCCGAGCGTCGACACCGCGATACCGGAAAGCGCGTCGAGATAGCGCTTGCCCGCCTCGTCGAAAAGCCATGCGCCCTCGCCGTGAGTGAAAGCCGCCGGCAACCGGGTATAGGTGTTCATGACGTGGGGAGATGGCATATGGAACTCCGCCTGGATTGGCGCCAAAACACACACGGCGGCACAGGCCGCCGTGTTCGGGAAAAGAGTGAAGTGGCGGATTTTACGCAGAACATCGGCTCATGTACAGATAGAATGGCTCCCGGCGGACTCTGCTAGAATCCGCCCGTTCCGATCGTTGGGCCGAGGGAGGGAGACCGTGGCCCGGCGCGCGCTTCGCTCCATGACCCGAAAATAACCTGCGTGACATGACACGACATGGATCAAAAAATCGAGAGCTTCATCATCGTTGGCGCAACACGGGAAGGCAAGACCTTCCGCCCGAGCGACTGGGCGGATCGCCTGTGCGGCGTCATGGCCGCCTTCGGCCATGACAACAGAGTCAAGTATTCCCAGTTCGTGCGCCCCGGTTGCAGCCTGACCGGCCACAAGACCGTCATCGTCGACGCCCGCCTGCACAAGGCCAACCCGCTCGCCTATCAGTTCGTGGTCGATTTCGCCCACAACAACAACCTCCAGATCGAAGCGATCAGCGACGATCAGGTTTGAGCCGCCCGCGGCAGTTCTTCCCGTCCCCGGAAAGCGATGCCGCCGACGGCCAGCGAAGGGTTCCCCGCGCCCCACCCGCTCTCTTGCAGGATGAGGCTGCATCGTTTATAGTGCGCGCCTCTTCGGGGGTATAGCTCAGTTGGTAGAGCAGCTGACTCTTAATCAGTAGGTCCAAGGTTCGAGTCCTTGTGCCCCCACCAAAGCACAGTACGAAGCAGTCCGATAAAGTCCGGAAACTCCAGTAGCAGCAAGGGTTTTCGGATTTTTTTCGTCCGATGCGCCATGACGTGGAACGGTTGAATACGGCGTTTTGCAGGGGTGCGCTTGGGGGTATACCCCATTTATACCGAATGGTATGCCCCTACAGGAAATGCCCCCATGCCCGCCTTGACCGATCCCGCGATCCGCGCCAAACCCGCCGACAAAAATCACAAGCTGAGTGACACAGGCGGGCTTTATCTCTTCATCGCGTCCACGGGCGGCAACTCTGCTCTGGCGGATGAAGTACCGCTTCGACGGGAAAGGGCGGCGTCCATGCGCTGTGTTTCCTTTCGCCGCGCATGAGCCATGCGGAGGCGAATTTTGCTAGACTGTCGCGGTTACTTGACCGTCGATCATGGCAATCTAGGTATGTTTACACTTCGCTCTTCCGCCTGCCTCACCCTTGCCTCGACCATGCTGCTTGCCGGTTGCGGACAAGGCGGCAACACTGCCGACGCCGATGAAGCGGCTGCCCGTACCCGCCCTGTCGCCCGCTTCGAGCTTGCTCCCGCGCCCTCGCCAGCGCCCGTAGCGCAAGAAGCCGCTCCGCCGGCTGCAAGCGGAGCCGAAGCGCCCGCGCAAACCGTCGCGGCCCCCGATTCTTCCGCCGAAACCGAAGCGCCCGTGCAATCGGCCGCGGCCTCCGATTCTTCCGCCGGAGCCGAAGCGCCCGTGCAATCCGCGCCGGTCGCCAATGCCGAAGCGCTCGCGCAGGCCAAGGGCTGTTTTGCCTGTCACCGCACCGACGTGAAGCTCATTGGCCCGGCCTACAAGGAAGTAGCCGCCAAGTACGCCGGTCAGGATGCCGTCGATGCGCTGACCGAAAAGGTCATCAAGGGCGGCGCGGGCGTATGGGGAGCGATGCCGATGACGCCCAACAACATTCCAGCGGACGAAGCTAGACAATTGGTGGTCTGGATTCTGTCGCAAAAGTAAGAAATCGAAAACGAACCGCCTCGTCGCCTCGCGGTTCCCGCATCAGGCGCGGGCGGTTTCGGCGCGCGCTTCGGCGGCCATCAGCGGCGCTGCGTTCCCCGCAACGGCGAACGTAGGTGTCGACACCCTCCAAAATAGCTGGTGATTAAGAGCCTATTCCACTAGGCGTTCACCAGAAATCCGCAATTGTTACCAAGCGCGGTTTTCAGGTTCATATTCGGCAATCATCTTCCCGTAACAATACAAGGAGAGAAAACCATGGGACTGGCCGTAAAAGACGACGGATGGCGCATCGACGACAAGCTGTGGGAACGGATGGAACCTTTGTTGCCGCCCCGCAAGCCGCATCCGTTGGGTTGCCACAACCCGCGCGTACCGGACCGGGACGCCATGAACGCCATGGACGCCATTTTGTTCGTCCTGCGCACAGGTTGCCAATGGAACGCGCTCAGCGCGACGGGGATCTGCTCCTCCAGTTCGTCGTACCGGCGTTTCCGGGAATGGACGGATGCCGGGGTGTTCGAGCGTTTCTGGCGCGAGGGGCTGGCCCATTACGATGCGCTCAAGGGGA
>JAIRLA010000052.1 GCA_031259795.1 Azoarcus sp. | reverse complement strand
GGGTTTCCACGCAAATTTCCTATGCGGGCAACTGCATCGGCGTAGGCATGGTGGTGCCGCGCGATCTGGCGGTGGTGCTGGACAACAAGATGGGAGACTGCAAGGACAAGGCCACTCTGTTGCAAGCCCTGTTGACCGCGCGAGGCATTGCCAGCGAACAGGCGCTGATCAATTCGGGCGGCAACCAGTACGACCTGCCGCAACCGCCAGTGCTCGAAGCAGTCAATCACGTCATGAATTACCTGCCGCGATGGAATCTCTACGTGGACGCCACCGCCGAAAACGTCACTTTTGGCGATCTGCCCCTGAGCGCGTATGGCCGTCCGGTCATTCACACGCAAACGACGGAAAATACCGTGCGCACAATTACAGCGGAGCGCGGAAAAACCCCGTTCCAGCAATCCGCCCACACCACGTTGAAACTGGCCGCCGACGGTAGCGCCAGCGGCAGCGTGCGAGTGCAAATCGATGGCATCGGCGCCGCCGCCTGGCGCGCGAGTTTCATGGATATGAAAACCGAGCAGCGGGACAAGTTCGTCGAAAACCTTTTCCAGCGCGCCGGAATGCGCGCCAGTGGCACTCTGGAAACCAGCGATCTCGCACCCGCCTTGCGCCTTTCGAATCATTTCGAGGTCAAGCTCGATCTTCAGGTCAAAAATTTCCTGACCGCCCGCTCCGGCGCGTTTTTCCCATTTTCGCCATATGGCGGCAACCTGCACCGAATGGCCGCCTGGGACAACAGCAAAACCTACGCGCGCGATCTCCCCTGCTACGGCATGAAACTACATGAAGTATTCGATATCACGCTCGAACCCGGCGTGCAACTCCTTCATGCGCCGGAATCGCTGACGCTCGATACGCCTTATCTGGCGTTCAAAAGCAAAGTCCAGAAGCACAAGAAAGGATTGCGCATCGAACGTTCCCTGCACGACAAGACGCCCGCCGGCACTTGCAGCGCCGCCTACTTCAACGCCTGGCTGAAGGACGCTGCCACCGTCGCGGAAAACCTGCAACAGCAGGTGCTTTACAAACGCAAACCTTGATTCGGGGCGCAGGCGGCAGGAAACGGCGGCGCTCTCGCGCCGGATAGAACGAACTGGATTGCCGCGGGCCTGCGGCCCTCGCAATGGCGAGTTCCTCCGATGGATTCCCCTCGTCCGGTGTACCTTCCCTCCCCCGCCTGCGGGGGAGGGTGCCCGCAGGGCGGGAGAGGGCTTCGTTCCAAACGGAGCGCAGCGACGCTAATTAAAAAGGGGGAGGAAGGAACGGGCCGCCTGTCCGCGCCCCACCGCAAAGAAATCAGCGGCGCTACGCGCCGGATGGAATGCGCTTGCCACGGGCCTGCGGCCCGTGGCAAGCCAGTTCGTTCCACGCGGAGCGGCGCGACGCTGATTACAATATTCACGCATGCAATGGCCCTGTTTCCCGGAAAGGGATTTCCTTTGGAATGTGTCGCATGTGTTACCATTGCGCCGTTTTCCGCTGATCGTTCTTTGCCGTCGCCGCCGCCGCGTTGCGGGTTTTCGCCAGGTTGCCATGAATTGAAATCATTGAAATCGAACTGGCGGGCGGCGTTGGCCGGGCAAAGACTCTGAAAGGGTTTCTTCCCCCCGTTCTTTCCCTTTCCCGATTTCACCCCGGAGTTGATCCCACGATGAAAAAAAACCTGATTTCCTGCCTCGCGGCCTTTGCCGCCCTGGGCCTCGCGGGTTGCGCGACCGAAGGTCATCGCAGTCTTGCCGTCGAGCAGCCCGCGGCCTCGACGCGGCCTTATGCCGGGCCGCGTTCGCCCATCTCGGTGGGCAAATTCGACAATCGTTCCAATTTCATGCGCGGCGTTTTCTCGGATGGCGTAGACCGGCTGGGCAGCCAGGCCAAGACCATCCTCATTACCCATCTGCAACAGAGCAACCGTTTTACCGTACTCGACCGCGACAATATGGCGGAGGCCAGGCAGGAAGCCGAAATCCGCAACGAAGCCCAGCAATTGAAAGGCGCAATCTATATCGTCACCGGCGACGTGACGGAATTCGGGCGCAGGGAAGTCAGCGACCAGCAGCTTTTCGGCATCGCCGGACGCGGCAAGAGACAGGTCGCCTATGCCAAGGTCAGCCTCAATATCGTCGACAGCCGCAGCACGGAAGTCGTCTATTCCGTGCAGGGCGCGGGCGAATATTCGCTCTCCAGCCGGGAAGTCGTCGGTTTCGGCACTTCCGCCGGCTATGATTCCACCCTGAATGGCAAAGTGCTGGATCTCGCCATCCGCGAAGCGGTCGACCGTCTCACTGTAGCCCTGGACAACGGCGCATGGAAACCAACACCCTGACATCCATGGAAAAGCGCGTCCCCATTCCCGGCCTGGCGGCGGCGCTCGCGCTTGCCGCCGCTCTTTCCGGCTGCGCCAGCGCCCCGGAGCCGCTCTACCGCTGGGAAAGTTACGAGGCGCAGGTTTACGCGCACCTGAAAGGCGAGAGCAGGGAAGCACAGATCGGGGCGCTGGAACGGGATTTGCAGAAAATCAATGCCAGCGGCAAACCCGCTCCGCCGGGTTTCTTCGCGCATCTGGGGCTTTTGTACATGGAAACCGGCAACGACGCCAAAGCCGCCGAATGCTTTGAAACGGAAAAGAACCGCTTTCCGGAAGCCGCGCCTTTCATGGATTTCTTGCTCAAGAAACACGAGAAACACGATGAATGAGGAAATAATCGCGTGAATGTCCTTGCAATGCTTTTCTCCCGCGTTCCCGGCGCTTTTCACGCCATTTCCGCCGGGCGGCGCGTGTTTCCATTCGCATTGGCGGCGCTGCTTTCCGCCTGCGCGACACCGCCGGAGCAATTCGATTACACCGCTTTCCGGGCAAGCCGTCCGCGTTCCATCCTGGTGCTGCCGCCGCTCAATAATTCGCTGGAAGTCGACGCGCCGCCGAGCCTGTTGTCCGTGACCACCGTGCCTCTGGCGGAATCGGGTTATTACGTGATCCCGGTGACGCTTTCCGAAGAAGCGTTCAGGCAGAACGGCGTGACCGTCGCCGCCGACGCTCAAGACCTGCCGCCCGCCAAGCTGCGCGAAATCTTCGGCGCGGACGCCGCCCTCTACCTCGCCATCGAACGCTACGGCGTCAGCTACCGCCTCATCGACAGCGTGGTGGAGGTCGCCATCACGGCCAGGCTCGTCGATCTCGCCAGCGGGCAGGAACTCTGGCGCGGACGCCACGCCGTCGCCATGGGGAACAATAGCAACAACAGCAGTCTCGTCGGCATGCTCGTCAATGCGATCGTCAGCCAGATCGCCAACAGCCTGACGGATCGCACGCACAAGGCGGCCCGGATCGCCAGCTACCAGCTTCTCTCCGCCGGATACCGGAACAGCATGCTCTTCGGCCCTTACCATCCCAGGCACGGAACGGATTGACTTGCCGTTCCGGCGCGAAAGGCGCGGGATCAGGCACAGGCCGACAGTCCGGGGGGCCGCCTGTTCGCCATGCTGGCCCGATCGTCGCTGAGCGCGCCGTCGATCATCAGCAACTGGCGGCGGGCGCGGCGGCCCAGCGCCGGGTCGTGGGTGATGACGATCAGCGTCGTGCCCGCGGCGTTGAGGGATTCCAGCAATTCGGTGACTTCCCGTCCGGTGTGGCGGTCGAGGTTGCCGGTCGGCTCGTCGGCGAGCAGCATCGCCGGTTTCATGATAGTGGCGCGGGCGATGGCGATGCGCTGGCGCTGGCCGCCGGAGAGTTCGTCGGGGCGGTGCCCGGCGCGGGAAGCCAGTCCCACCCTGGCGAGCGCGTCGCTTGCCCGTTGCGCGCGGATGGCGGGCGGCACGCCGGCGAGCAGCAGCGGCAGGGCGACGTTTTCGGCGGCGGTCAGCCGGGGCACGAGATGGAAACTCTGGAAAATGAAGCCGATCCGCTCGCGGCGCACCGTCGCCAGTTCGTCGGCGGAAAGCGTGGTCACGTCGCGTCCTTCGAGGCGGTAGCGTCCGGCGCTGGGATGGTCGAGCAGGCCGAGGATATTGAGCAGGGTGGATTTCCCCGAACCGGACGGCCCCATGATGGCAACGTATTCCCCGGCTTCGATGTGCGCCGTAACCGCCGCCAGCGCCCGCACCTTCGCGCCGCCAAGGGCGAAAATGCGCGAGACGCCGTCGAGTTCGATCTGGGCCATATCAGCGTCCGGCGCGGGCTCCCGCCGCCTGCGCGGCCCGCGCCCGCGCGCCGGGCGCGAGTCCTTCGAGCGCGAGCGAAGTGATGACGCGCTCACCGGCGTCGAGTCCATCGACGATTTCGGTCAGTTCCCAGTTGGCGACGCCGGGCGTGACGGCGCGCTCGGCGACGACATCGCCATCGAGCACCAGCACCTTGTTGCCCGCGCGCAAGGCGGTAGTGGGGATGTGCAAGGCATTGTCACGGGAGGCGAGCACGATTTCGACATCGACGCTGTAGCCGACGAGCAGCTGGCGCGCTTCTTTCTGATCGTCGAAGTCGATGTCGACGTCCACCGTGCGCGCCTGTTTTTCCTCGGCGGTGATGTAGGGGGCGATCCGGCGCACGCGGCCAGTGAAGCGCTTGTCCTTCAATGCTTCGATGCTGATGCGCACCGGCTGGCCCGGCTGTATCTTGGGCGCGTCGACTTCGTCCATCGGCGCCTTGACGTAGAGGCAGGAATCGTCGATCAGGTCGATGGCCGGCGGCATGGCGATGCCGGTGGGAGAAGGCGTGGAGATTTCGCCGAGTTCGCCGTTGATCCTGGCGATGGTGCCGGCGAAAGGCGCGACGATCACGGTACGGTCGAGGTCGGCGGCGAGGGATTCGAGCTGGCGCGCCGCGGTGTCCACTTCGGCCTTGGCGCTGGCGCAGGCGGCGGCGCCGGCCTCGGCGTCGGTACGGGCTTTTTCCGCGGCGCTGGGGGAAACGAACTGGCGCGCCACCAGTTCTTCCTGGCGTTCGGCTTCTTTCTGCGCCTGCACGGCGCGGGCGCAGGCCTCATTCTGGCGTTGCCGGGTGCTGGCCAGACGCGCCTGCGCCACGGCCTCGTTCGCGCGCAGGTCGCCTTGCCACAAGCGCATCAACACTTGCCCCGTTTCGACGCGATCGCCTTCCTTGACGCCGAGATAGTCGATGCGCCCGCCAGTGATGGTGGAGAGCCTGGTGCGCTGGCAGGCTTCGATCACGCCCGCGCGGGTATTGATGACCGTCGCCTCGACCTTGCCGCGCGCCGCTTCATAAACAGCGACGCCGAGCGGGCCGGGGCGGTTCAGCAGCCAGAGCGCCGCCACGAGGAAAATGAAAGCGATCAGCGCGATTGCACGGTGCGCGGACAAAATACCGGGCGATTTACCCCCGCGCAGCGATCGTGGAGGGGGAGGTGTCGAAGCGGCCATTGGTCTGTTTGTTATGCATTACGAAATCCTGTATCGCGCGGTAAAGGCACCCCGCGCCCGCACCGCCAAGCCCTGGAACATCAGCAGCGCCGCAAGCAGCCGCCGCGCTGCCCTTTTATTGTTCGCGGCCCCGCGCCCGCCTTGCCTGCAACCCCGTTCCGGGGATCGGTCACGGCCATCCGCCGCGCCGCGCTCATCGTTACTTCCCGCCTTTTGTCCGGGAGTCTTTAAGTGTAACCGTGAAATTGAACACGGGCGCGCCTTCGGCGGAATCGTAGCGATCGACGACGAAATAACCGTGCCGCTCGAACTGGAAATGTTCTTCCGGATGCGCGGCCCTGAGCGCCGGCTCCAGCCGGGCCTCGATGACGCGCAGCGAATCCGGATTGATGTCATCGAGAAAATCGCGCTCGACGCCTTCCGGGTCTCCCGCGCGGCGCTGCCCCGGATAGGGATGGGCGAACAGCCGCTCGTAGAGCCTGATCTCGGCGGCATAGGCGTGCGCGGCGCAGACCCAATGCAGATTGCCCTTGGTCTTGTAATTGTCCGCCCCCGGCGTACCCGACCTGGAATCGGGAAAATATTCGGCGAACACGGTCGTCACCTCGCCCGCGGCGTTCTTCTCGCAGCCGGTGCATCGGATCACGTAGCCATAACGCAGCCGCACCGTGTTGCCCGGATAGAGACGGTGGAACCCCTTGACCGGCGTTTCCATGAAATCCTCGCGCTCGATCCACAACTCGCGGCTGAAAGGGATGTCGCGCCCGCCGAGTTCGGGCCTGAGCGGATGATTCGGCGCCAGGCACGATTCGCTTTGGCCCTCGGGGTAATTGGTGAGCACGAGCCTGAGCGGATCGAGCACGGCGATGCGCCGGGGCGCGGCTTCGTTCAGGTGCTCGCGCATGCATTCTTCGAGCACGCCCATGTCGATCCACGAATCCGCCTTCGCCACGCCGATACGTTCGGCGAACAAGCGGAAACCCTCGGGCGTGAAGCCGCGCCGCCGCGCGCCGGAGAGCGTCGGCAGGCGCGGATCGTTCCAGCCGGCGACGTATCCCCCGTCGACAAGCTGGATGAGCTTTCTCTTGGAGAGCACCGTATAGGTGAGATTGAGGCGGGCAAATTCGATCTGCCGCGGCAGCGGACGCGGGAAATGCCCGGCATCGGCGAGCGCCTCGAGCAGCCATTCGTAGAACGGGCGCTGATCCTCGAATTCCAGCGTGCAGATCGAGTGCGTGACGTTCTCGATCGCATCCTCGATCGGATGGGCGAAGGTATACATCGGATAGACGCACCATTTGTCGCCGGTGCGGTGATGCGTGGCGCGGCGGATGCGGTAGACCGCCGGATCGCGCAAATTGATATTGGGGCTCGCCATGTCGATCTTCGCCCGCAGCACATGCGCGCCATCGGCGAATTCGCCCGCCTTCATGCGGCGGAAAAGATCGAGATTCTCATCGACGCCGCGTCCGCGATAAGGACTGTCGCTGCCCGGCTCGGTGAGCGTGCCGCGGGTTGCGCGCATCTCCTCCGCCGATTGCGAATCGACATAAGCCTTGCCCGCCTTGATGAGCGATTCGGCGCAGGCGTACATGATATCGAAGTAATCGGAAGCGAAATAAAGATGCTGGCGCCAATCGAAACCCAGCCAGCGCACGGCCTCGATGATGGAATCGACGTATTCCTGATCTTCTTTCGCGGGATTGGTATCGTCGAAGCGCAAATGGCAGACGCCGCCATAGGATTCGGCCAGGCCGAAATTGAGGCAGATCGACTTGGCATGACCATAATGCAGATAACCGTTCGGCTCGGGCGGGAAGCGGGTTTCCACCCGCCCATCCCATTTACCCGTGCGATTATCGTCATCGACGACATTGCGGATGAAATTGCTGGCGGACACGGAAGGATTGGCGGCGAGAGTCATGAACAATGGCACGGGCAACGGTGGAAATGCGGCATTATAAGCCAGCGTCGCGGCAACGACTCGCCAACGCGACGATCTGCGCGGAGCCGCCGGCCCGCGACCGTTCAGTCACCCCTTGGCAAGCGGGTCTCTTGTCTGCAATCCGCCTGAATCCATCGCCTGTCGCGTTCCACCTGATTATGAACCTGTCTGGCAAACAATTCAGGATGTTGCTCATACCACGACGCAAGGGCGTCGACGGGAGATCGATGTCCGATGGCTCGTTGTGGGATGAAGTGGTTGTACGTCAGGAGATAATCCTTCAGGGTCTGTTCGAGTTCGGCGGCGCTGGCAAAGCGGGTTTGCTGGCAGAGTTCGCTGATGCGCCCGTTGAAACGCTCGACCATGCCGTTCGTCTGGGGATGGCGC